>DVNB01000077.1 GCA_018714695.1 Candidatus Ornithomonoglobus merdipullorum
TATTATATTCTTCGCCTTATTCCTGTAAAAGCCCGCAGAACGTATGTCCTCACACAGCTCATCGTAATCGGCGTTCGCAAAATCGTCAACGCTCTTGTATTTCTTAAACAGCGTTTCGGTCACGATATTGACCCGCGCATCGGTGCACTGCGCCGAAAGCTGAGTTGCTATCAGCAGCTCATGCGGCGCGGAATAATTGAGCGAGCACTCCGCGTCGGGATACGTTTCCTCAAGCTTCTCCACTATAAGCGCCGCGCGCTGTTTTTTTGTCATATATATCCCCTCCCTGTTTGATCGATCACGAAAATTATATACTATCTGTCCCTTAATGTCAAGTACGGCGAATATTTTTCGGTCTGCACGATTTATTTTTGCTTTTACTATTGCAAATATCGAAATTTCAATGTATAATATATTATGGAAAGATACTAATCCAAGATACGAAAGGAACAATGCTATGAAAGATTTTACTTTATTACAGCAGAATGACCCCGAGGTCTATGAGGCGGTCATGAATGAAGTCAACCGTCAGAGAAACAAGATCGAGCTTATCGCTTCGGAAAACTTTGTTTCGGAAACGGTTATGGAGACAAACGGTACTCCGCTCACCAATAAATACGCGGAGGGTTATCCCGGAAAGAGATACTACGGAGGCTGCGAATTCGTTGACGTTGCGGAAAATCTTGCGATAGAGAGAGCGAAAAAGCTCTTCGGCGCGGGATACGCAAACGTTCAGGCGCACTCGGGCGCTCAGGCTAATATGGCGGTATTCTTCGCGCTCCTCACCCCCGGCGACACGGTGCTCTCGATGAGCCTTGACCACGGCGGTCATCTGAGCCACGGATCGCCCGTAAATATGTCGGGAAAATATTTCAACATAGTTCCTTACGGAGTTACTGAAGATACGAATACAATAGACTATGACGCTGTCCGCAAGCTCGCGCTCGAAACAAAGCCGAAGCTTATACTCGCGGGCGCATCGGCATATCCGAGAGTTATAGACTTTGAGAAGTTCGCAGAGATCGCAAAAGAGGTCGGAGCATATCTCATGGTCGATATGGCGCACATTGCAGGTCTCGTGGCGGCAGGCTGCCATCCCTCACCGATGCCCTATGCCGATGTTGTTACAACGACAACTCACAAGACGCTCAGAGGTCCCCGCGGCGGTCTTATCCTCACAAATGACGAGGAGCTTGCAAAGAAATTCAATAAGGCGATATTCCCCGGAATACAGGGCGGTCCGCTCATGCACACGATCGCGGCAAAGGCTGTATGCTTCGGCGAGGCTCTAAAGCCGGAATTCAAGACATATGCAGAGCAGGTGGTAAAGAACGCTCAGGCGCTTGCGGCACAGCTCATCGAAGAGGGCTTCAAGTTAGTTTCGGGCGGAACGGACAACCATCTTATGCTTGTGAACCTCACCGATATGGACGTTACAGGCAAAGAAGCTGAAAAGATGCTTGACGAGGTGGGCATAACGGTAAACAAGAACGCTATTCCGTTCGATACCAGAAGCCCGTTCATCACAAGCGGTATAAGGATCGGAACTCCCGCCACGACCTCAAGAGGCTTCAAGGAGGACGACATGGTTGAAATAGGAAAGCTCATAGGCATGACCATCAAGGACTTCGAGGGCAGCAAAGATGAGGTAAAGGCAAGAGTAGCCGCGCTCTGCGCAAAGCATCCGCTCTATTGATAAATACAGCAGGCAGCGGGGGGCACAGTCTCCGCCGCCTATTTATTATCGTTTGAAAAGAAGGTTGACACATGGATTTTAAAGAACATATAATCGACAAACTGACAGAACTTACGAAGCTTGACCGCGGGACTGTTTCGGGCGCAGTCGAAACGCCGCCCGACGAAAAGCTCGGCGACCTCGCGTTCCCGTGCTTCCCTCTTGCAAAGGTCATGCGCAAGGCTCCTCCGCTTATAGCGCAGGAGCTTGCATCGCAGCTCTCATCAGACGAGCTCATAGACAAGGTCGACGCGGTAGGCGGATATCTTAACTTCTTCTATAACCGCGCGGCATTCATAAACGACACTGTCTCCGCCGCGCGCAGCGCGGGAGACGGCTGGGGCCGCTCGGATGAGGGCAGCGGAAAAACGGTGCTTGTTGAATATTCGTCACCGAATATAGCAAAGCCGTTCCATATAGGACATCTGTTCTCGACCGCGGTCGGAAACTCGCTCGCGAAGATATACAAGTTCCTCGGCTACGATGTTCAGTCACTGAACCATCTCGGCGACTGGGGAACACAGTTCGGAAAACTTATATGCGCTTACAAGCGCTGGGGAGATCCCGAAGTGATAGAAAAGGATCCGATAAACGAGCTCCTCAAGATCTACGTAAGGTTCCACGAGGAAGCCGAAAAGGATCCCTCGCTCGACGACGAGGCGCGCGAATACTTCAAGCGGCTCGAGGACGGCGACGAGGAGGCGACCGCGCTGTGGAGCCATTTCAGAGAGCTCAGCCTCAAGGAATTCAACAGGATATACGATATGCTCGGCGTAAAATTCGACTCGTACAACGGCGAGGCGTTCTACTCCGACAAGATGGACGAGGTCGTACAGATACTGCGCGACAAAGGTCTGCTCGTTGAAAGCGGCGGTGCGATGGTGGTAGATCTCTCCGATATGGACATGCCCCCCTGTATGATCCTCAAATCGGACGGCGCAACTATATACGCAACGCGCGACATCGCGGCAGCTCTCTACCGTCACAGGACATATAATTTCTACAAGAATATATACGTGGTCGGTCTGCCCCAGTCTCTGCATTTCAGACAGATATTTGAGACCATGAAGCGCGCCGGCTGGGAATGGAGCAAGGACTGCGTGCACGTGGGCTTCGGGCTTGTAAAGCTCCCGGGCAAGAATATGTCAACACGCCATGGAGACGTCATATTCCTTGAGGATGTATTGAACGAATCTATAGAAAAGACACGCGCGATAATTGAGAACAACAACTCGGCTGTGGACGATATTGATGATGTATCGAAGAAAATCGGCATAGGAGCAGTGCTCTATACCTTCCTTAAAAATTCGCGAGAGAAGGATATCGTCTTCTCATGGGAGTCGATGCTCGACTTTGACGGCGAGTCAGCTCCGTACTGCATGTACGGCTATGCCCGCGGCAAGAGCATCCTGCGCCGCGCGGAAGGCATAGACTACAGCAACGCGGACCTTACAAAGTCGGTATCGGACGATGCCTACACGCTTGTTAAGCAGCTCGAGCTGTTCGGAGACGCTGTAAAGGATGCCGCGGCAAAATACGAGCCGTTCTACGTTACACGCTATGTAACGAACCTTGTAAAGCTGTTCAATAAGTTCTACAATACAAATCCGATCATGCGTGACGATGTTCCGGAGGACGTAAAAAAAGCGCGTCTTGCTATAGTAGACGCGGTATGCACGGTCATAAGATCAGCGCTCGCACTTCTTGGCATAGATGTTGTGGAAAGCATGTAAAAAAACGGCGCGAGCGCGCCGTTTTTTTTCATATTAGTCTACCGGATAGAACGAATCCTTGCCGAGACCGCAGGTCGGGCAAAGCCAATCCTCCGGCACGTCCTCCCATGCGGTGCCGGGAGCAACGCCGTTGTCGGGATCGCCGAGCTCCGGATCATATACATATCCGCACGGGCACTCATACTTCTGCATCCAAAACATCTCCTTTCTTTAATTTTCTGATCTTCGGAACGCAAATATCCGTTCCCATACCTTTATTATATAACATAATACTGTAGTTGTCAAGCTTTTTCTAATAAATCAGTATTTATTATCGTTTTATTTTCTTCCAACGGCACGACCGTATCTTTCATCGGCGGATCCTTTTTCTTTGACGCGCGGTCAGGCTTATCCTCGCGCCGCAGAAGAAACTTGCGTATCGCGAAAAGCCCCGCTATTGCGGCAACGTTCATTAGATTTTCAAGCGGCGTCGTATGAAACACCACAAGCTGTTTCGCGATCGCGAAAAGCAGCACCTCTACCACCGTCTGCGGCGTATGCTTGCAGAGCATCTTTATAAACTCCACGCCTATCGCAAGCGTCATGGCAGAGTCAAGCACATCGACCAACACTTCCTCTCCCGTACTGTACACAGCATCGAATATCATATCCTTAAAAAGCTTTATGCACAGTATCACTACAGCAATGCCGACTATGACAGCTATCACCGATTCAAGGAAATAACACACCTCGAATATCCTGTTTTGTATCTTCCTCCTCAAAGACATCACCTCCGTCAATATAGATCCCTCTCAATGTTATTTTATACTAACACAGGCCGGTTGTCAATGAGTTTTGAATAAAATTTTCAGAGATGATTTATTTTTTACATCGGATCTGCCGCATTGGCATACTTGGCTATTATATTCCGTGCGACAGCAAGATTTTCCGGATACCGCTCGAAGAAATCGGGCGCAGATGCCTTGCCTATTTCAGCCATCATTACCGGGATATCCTCAGAAAAAATCACTCCTTCCGCCTCGCCCATCCGTTCCTCACCCAGTTCTCCGTTCCCGTTTACAAACACTGCAAACGCCGGTCTGAGAGTTCCCGAAGTGTCTTTTTTTACGCGCCCCTGAAAACCTATCACTCCCGACTGGTGCGCTCCGCACGAGGACGGACAGCCGGATATCCTTACCGGAGGAAGGCTTTTGGGCGGAAGCTTTGCCGCCTTTGCCGCAGCGATGATATTGCGCAGAAGCTCCTGCGAATCACGTATGCCGCTCCGGCAGACCGAGCTGCCTATGCAGGCAGCGGAGCGCTCTATGTCGTAAACCGCGGTGTCATGTTCGGTGAGCCGCAAAAACTCTCCCGCCTCGCCCGCAGTGCAGTTTATCACATACGCTCCGCCGCCCGGCACCAGTCTCAGCGCCGCGCCGCGGCTGCGGCTGACAGCGTCGGCAATGCTCCGCATCATCTTCACGGTCACTATCCCGCCGACCGGGATCCATCGCACGGCATACAAGCCCGGCTGCTTCTGACAAAACACCCGCTCCCCCTTCGGCGGCTCCGCTCCGTCCGCCGCCGGAAACACGTTTTTTTCGGCTAACACTCTTTTTATCCCCTCACCGCGCGCCTTTTTGAGATTTTTCTCATACTCCGCCAGGTAAAGCCCGTCTCCCAGCTCATCACGCATGAACCGCGTCCTAGCCTTCGCTCTGTTTTTATAATTTCCGTGCTCGATAAATGTGAGGACCATTGCGCGTATATGCATGAGTACATCTGCAGGATCAATATTTTCCGCGGTAAGCAACCCAAGCTTCGGCGATACGCCGAGGCCTCCCGCCGTGTAAACGTCAAAGCATCCGTTAGGACGCGCAACAAAGCCTATATCCCTGAATGTGGCATGCGTCTCATTCCTGTCCGACGACTCAAATGCAGCCTTAAGCTTTCTCGGGAGCTTCACCTTATCGTCAAGCGCCGCAAGATATTCGTCAGCAGCCCTCACATAAGGCATAACGTCGAAATATTCATCAGGATCGACCCCTGTCAGAGGCGAAGCCATTACATTTCTGGGATGATCGCCCCCGCAGCCCCGTGTCCTTATCCCTGCCTCCGCAGCCTCATCTACAAGAGCGCATACCGCGTCCGCACCCAGGCCGTGCAGCTGTATCGTCTGACACGTCGTGATATGAAGAAATGAGGCATTGTATCTTTCCGCCGCACCGGCAATAAATGATAGTCTGCCCCGGTCCGCCTCGCCTCCCGTGAGCCGCAGACGCAGCATGTGCGTTTTGTCCCCGCGCTCGGCATAGGTTCCGAAGCCTCCCGATATTTTCTTGTAATCCGCCGCGCTCATGTCGCCACGCTCAAACGCGGCAACAGCGCCGCGCAGTATTTCCGTTTCCGTCATCCGTTTCACCTCTCCACATATTTACTTCCACAAAGCCGTATTTAAATCCTTCCGGCTGAAAAATATAAATACATGCCTTAACGCTGAATAATATCCTTCTTTTTCTTATATTGGACGGACACAGACATATTTATTCGTGCAGCGTCATTATAAATTGTATAACAGGCTTGAAAAAATTATCGGAATATGTTACAATGTTATTTACGGTAATATGCGCGGTATGGATATTGCCGCGCTTATTCGAAAGGCGGAACGGTTATGATGCATTTTATAAAACATTTCAATACGGTAAATAAGCACCGCTTCAAGGTGTTCGTCCACTGCGTAAAGGCCGGCATATTTTTTCAGGGACTGACACACGATCTCTCAAAATACAGTCCCACAGAATTTATCGAAGGCGCAAGATTCTATCTCGGATACAAAAGCCCCACGGAGCGTGAACGCGAGGTATACGGCTACTCAAAAGCATGGCTGCACCACAAGGGCAGAAACAGGCACCATTTCGAATACTGGACCGACTATAATCCAGCGACCCGCTCGCTGGCGCCGGTGAAGATGCCTATAAGATACGTAAAGGAGATGTTCTGCGACAGAGTTGCGGCAAGCAAGGTATATATGGGTGAGAAATACACCAATGAAAGTCCGATATCCTATTTCCGCGGCGGCAGAGCAAAAACCTCGATGCATCCGGAAACGGCGGCGCTTTTGGAAAAATGGCTGCTCATCCTTCAGCGCTACGGCGAGGAAGCCGCCTTCAGAGAAATAAGAAACACCAAGGATTACTGAACACAGCCGCAAAAGCAAAAGGAGATGATACGCAAATGAATAAGCTTCTGAAACTTATATATTCAAACAAGTTCTTTGCCGTGACCACGCTCCTTCTTCAGGTAGCGGTCATCGCGGCATTCATTATAGGAGTTTCAAACAATACACGGTTCTATCTTCTCGCCTCCAACTTCATAAGCGCGGTACTGATACTGTTCGAGGTAAACAGGCACGAGGAAACGGCATTCAAGATCACATGGATAATGCTTATAGCGATAGTCCCGATATTCGGCTGGTTCTTCTACCTCTACACCCACACGGGCTTTATATCGCGAGATATAATGAGATCGCACGCGATCGCGCGTCAGCAGATCTCAAAATACAGATCTGATGACACCGAAATAATAACGGAGATGGAGGATAACGGGATCAGCAGCTCTCTTGTGAGATACCTCTCCCGCGCCGGCGGGAATCCCGTATACAAGAACTCCGACTTCAAATATTATCCCATAGGCGAGGTGATGTTTGAGGACATGCTTGACGAACTGCGCCGGGCGAAGGATTTTATATTTATGGAATTCTTTATTATAAACCATAAAAGCTATATGTGGAAAATAACGGAGTCTATCCTGGAGGAAAAAGCACAGCAGGGCGTTGATGTAAGACTTATGTATGACGGTATGGGCTGCATAGCGCTGATGCCAAAAAATTACGACAAGGTGCTTGAGCGCAAGGGCATCAAATGTCAGATATTCGCGCCTGTGCAGCCGCTGCTCTCGACCTACCAAAATAACCGCGACCACAGAAAAGTCCTTGTTGTTGACGGCAGATGCGCGTTTTCGGGCGGTATAAATCTGGCGGACGAATATATAAACAAGATCGTCCGTTTCGGTCACTGGAAGGACACCGGTCTCAAGGTCACCGGCGAGGCGGTAAAGGGCTTTACGGAGATGTTCCTCACCATGTGGTGCACAGCATCCTCAGCCTCCGACACCGACTTTGAGCGCTTTCTCTCCGCTTCAAGCTCGTTCCCGGTATACAACGGCAAGGGGTATATTGCTCCGTACTGCGACTCGCCGCTCGACAACAAACCGATCGGACGAAACTCGTACATTGATATCCTGAACAACGCGAAGGACTATGTGAGCATAATGACGCCGTATTTCGTCGTTGACGAGGGCATATTTGACGCCATGAGCTATGCTGTGACACGTGGAGTTGACGTAAAGCTGATACTGCCCGGCATTCCGGACAAGCGTATACCATACTGTCTTGCCCGCTCATACTATGAAGATCTCTTTGATATAGGCGTTGAGGTCTATGAATACACACCCGGTTTCGTTCACGCGAAAACGACGGTAAGCGACGGAAAACACGCGATAGTCGGAACGATAAACTACGACTACAGAAGCCTGTATCTTCATTACGAATGCGCAGCGTATATATCGGATTCTCCGGCTATAAAGGATATCGACGCCGATATGATAGACACCCTTTCAAAATGCCGCAGAGTGACCATGGCTGAATACAACGAACTGCCGTGGTATTACAAATTCCTCGGCAGAGTCCTAAGGTTCATAGCTACGCTTATATAAAACAAGCTCGCTTTCGTCTCATCAAATGGAACGAAAACGAGCTTTTTCTTTACGAAGTTTTTACTCAGTTGCGGTATCGCGCCTGAACAGCAGCGTTATGCACCATAGCCCGGCAATTCCCACCAGACTGTATATGATCCTTGACACTACCGACATCTGTCCCCCGAAAAGCGCTCCGACAAGATCATAGCCGAATAGTCCTATCAGAAGCCAGTTCAGCGCTCCGATTATAACCAAAACGAGCGATATCTTATTTATCATCACGTGTTCTCCTTTCAAAACATGCGGCGCGTCACGAAAAAGGGCGCGCATCCGGTCCTCATCCGCGTATGCCGCGGCGTACCGACAGTACGCTTGTTTGTTTTTAGCTTAACCTTATCATCGGAAAATAATCGGTGTAATTTTATTTAGCGTCTCCAAATATAACTAAAATAACAAATTTATTTTTAAAAGGCGGTGTCAGTCCATGAAACTCTTACGTACTGTGCTTATAATATCCGCGCTGTCGGCGTCCGCTGTTTTCGCTGCGGCATATACCGCACTCTCCGACGACGGCGGCAAGGAAAAATGCATTGTCTTCCTCTCAGGCTTCGGATGGCGCACGGACGGTGAGCCCAGCTCTGAGGATACCGTAAACATTCCGCCAGTATTTGACGAAGTATACAAAAGCTATAATAAAATACAGCTTGAGGCGGGACTGGATCTCACTCCTTACGCCGGAAAAAGCGGCACACGATACACCTTTACGGTAACAAACTACCCGACCGATGTCGGAGAGCCTGTATATGCCGATGTTATAGTGATAGACGGCGAGCCTGTGGCGGGAGATATAATGACGGTGAGCATCCGCGGCTTTATGCATTCGCTTGCAAAAAATGCTCCCGCAAGCTGAATATGCGATCATACTTTAAGGCGTGAAAATCAGTGGATTTTGTTCAAAAACGCAAGAATGTGAATATGACGTCTTTTTGTTTTTGTTTGTTTATGATATAATAATATAGGTATATCACACCGCATCCGGTGTGATCATGATCATTTTAAGAGAGATATTTTTTAAGGGAGGAATGTACATGAACAAGAAACTAAAACGGGCGCTTGCATCGGCGGTAGTTCTGGCAATGGCAGCATCAGCGGTGCCTTTGTCGGCATCGGCGGACGACGAGAACACGATCGTTCCGATAGTTGACGGCGATACAGTCCTTAACGAATGGAAGTTCGATTTTGGTGCAGCCGAGAATGCCGCCGAAGGCTATACAGCAGTAAGCGCTGACACGCAATATTCCAATTCACTTGGATACGGTTTCTTAGGATTGGAAAATGGGTTTGCACAAGATTCGCGCGATGACGGTTGGACAATGACACAGGGCTATGATCTCGTTCTTGAGAACGGCGCAAAAGAAACGGTCTCAACAGCCGACGATGACTGGGTAGCAACCACAACGAGAATTGAAAAGGAACAGGATTATACAAGTCCTATCCGATTCGCAATGAAATCCGAAGAAAATGCATATTACAGAGTACGTATCCATCTAAATCGGAACAATGCAGCCGAAGAAGCAAAGGTAAGTCTTTTCACTGAAAAGAGACATCAGCAGCTTTTGGATGAGCCTATTCCTGCCGAAGGATTGGTGTATGAATGCTCGGTATATGTTCACAACAACTGGTCGAAGAATACATATGAGTATGTTGATACCATGCTCAATATTGTAGCAACAGGTGAAAATGTTGCCATCTCATCAATTGAGGTACAGGAAGTGGAACAGGCAAAAACTTTCTGGATATTGGGAGATTCTACGGTATGTCAGCAAACAGCTGCGATACCATACTTCCCGTTGGATCATTGCCAGGGAGTCGGCTCCGCAATGGCAAAGTACCTTGGCAGCGACTGGGCAATAGTGAATGAAGCAGAATCGGGACTTAGCGCATCGGCTTCGACAAACCATTTCAATAATTTTATAAACGACGTAAAACCCGGAGATATTGTGTGGTTCGAATTCGGTCACAACGACGATAAGGTATCAAACGATCCTTCGACAAACGGCTATCTGTCGTCTCTTGAGAATTACTATAACCAGATAACCGCAAAAGGCGCAAGCATGGTTATAGCTTCACCTATCGAAAGAGATCAGTCTTCACAGTTTATAGACGGTGAATGGAACTACACGCTCTCCCATTATACAACAGCCGCTTCTAATTTTGTTGATCAACAGATATCGGCAGGGAAAAATAATATAGCGTTTATAAACCTTAATACCGCAAGCCTTGAATTCCTGAACGAAGTTCAGGCAGAGATAGATTCGGCAAGGGCTGAGGCAGGTCTCGAATCTCTCGGTGCCGCAACAACGAGATTTTATTACTATGTAAGTAAGTATACCGGATATGTAAATGATTATACACATCCTAATGACTATGGCGCAGATAATTTCGCTTACAGAGCTGTTCTTGAAGCAAAAGAGACAATTTCTGCAGCAGAATCAGCGGACGCGTCCGATTCCGTAAAGGCACAGGCGGCCGTACTTAATACAATATTCGGTTCCACAAGAGATACACAGGCGGTAGAACTCGCATCCGAAATATATCTTAACGGAGCAGCTCCAAATGACTACTATCCGAGCGAACTTGCTAAGGTTGTGCTTTATGAAAACCCGCTCATCATAAAGAGTGTTTCGTTTGATGAAACAACTATGGTTCCTACAGAGATGTCCGTAAATCTCGTGGCTTCTGAAAAAGAATATTCTTACGGACGCGGTGTTATAGAGATATACGATTCTGAAGGTTCTCTCAAGGGAAGAGTGACGACCTCTGACGTAGTAGATGCCGTTGCAGGAGATACTCAAAACATCACATTCTCATCAACTGATGTTACATTTGACCAAACTGCCGGAGACACATTTAAAGCATACGTTATAAAGATAGAGCAAAATCTTGAAGACGGCGGTTACACCGACACAGACGAAGTTATCTCCACCATATACACTCAGGATGATATGGTAGACATTAAGAATTATCTGCTCCAGGGCGCACTCGGAACAGAAAACAGAGAGGACTTCTCATCTTACGGTCTCTCTGAAGGAGAATCTATCATCGGGAAGAACGGTTGGACAAACCCGGGCGGTGAGTCATTTGTATTTGGTCAGGAAGGTGACGTTACTTATGCCCACTGTGAAACTACCGGAGCATCAACATATTATCCGTCAACAAAATTCCTTGACGGTGCTTCCGTATCGAGCGGTCAGCTGTATTGCAGATTCGACATAAGATACATAGCAGGCACGTTCAATCTGTACTTCACAGACGGAACAGCGCTCAATAACTGGCCCGAAGGAAGGATCATGCCTATACAGATAACACAGAACAGCAACAGCGAAGTCGCTGTATATCTGAACGGTGTTGAGAAATGTCAAATAAACAGCGGAGAGTGGACAACAATAGCTCTTATAGTTGATCTTGACTATGGTACATATACTCTTAAAGTCAATGGTCAGACATATACAGAAAATGTTGATTCGCTGCAGGGCAGCATGACGCCGGTTCCGTCCAGCATAGCGTTGATGGCATTCCAGAATGACAAAACAACAAACGAGTATGATATTACTAATATCGTTCTCGCAGAACTCAATGCGCCGGAGCTTCCCGACAGAACCATAACAGTAAGCAGCGCAAATGAAACGCAGGGAACTGTAGAAATACAGCAGAACGGTGAAGCCGTTTCAAACCCGTTTACCGCACCAATGAACACATATGTTGATGCAGTGGCTACAGCAAACGATGGATGGATATTTGATCACTGGGAGGATGAGGACGGAAATAATGTTTCATATTCATCGGTATACTCCTTGAGACTATACAATGATGCAAATATAACAGCCGTATTCACAGAAGAAGAATACGATCCAATAACAGAATATATATATAGGGAGGATTTCTCCTCATTAACAACCGGAACGCTCTCTGCTAATGGATGGACATCGGCCAACGCTCAATCAATGCTCACAGTAGAGTCAAGCAGTGACATGGGCAATTATTTGCAATTTGCTCCGGGTAATCAGAATTCAAGAGGAATGATAAAAGACTTTGGAGTTGAGGCAGACGCTGACTACATAATAGAAATGGATGCCGCTCTTACGGCGGGCAACAATCAGGATACAGCATTCTCAATAACAAATGGAGCTGCTTCCAATGCAATAAACGAAGCCGCCAATGGATATATACTGCAGCTAACAGCAACGAATTCCACAACATGGACCATAAACGGCAGTGATGATACTGTAGATATACCCGCAGGAACATGGGTACATATCAAAGTAACTGTAAACGACACAAACGGTGCAGAACTCGAAATAACTTCAAACGACAGCGTTCTCTACAGCGGCGCGATAACACCTGTAGGAGGTACCGACCTTACCGGAATACATGTTCGTTCAGGCCGATATAACGCAATAACAATGATCGATAATATAAAAGTATACGATCCGAGTGCAGTGAAACCTTCGGAACTGCCGTCCGAACAGCCCTCAGCTGAACCTTCGGAGCAGCCATCAGAGCAACCCTCAGCTGAACCTTCGGAACAGCCATCAGAGCAACCGTCTGAAGAGCCTGTGATAACAGTTGATGATGCGCCTTCACTTACAGAGGACGGGAATGTAAGCATCAGCATAACCAATGAGTCCGAAACCGATCAGCCGGTACGTCTCATTGTTGTAAGCTATGAAAACGGCGTGCTCAAATCAATAAAGCTCTCTGACACCGAAAGCATAGCCGCAGGTGCATCAGCAGACATCACAGCAGGAGCACCGGATACAACCGAGTTCAAGATATTGCTTTGGGATTCATTGGGCGCAGGATCACCGCTTATGGATTTTGTAACAGAGCTTGCCGAAGCAACTGAATAAAAAAGCTCCCCTTTCGGGAAGCTTCTGTGAGGACCGTGAAACCGGTCCTCCTTTTTTCTCCAATAAAAATTTGTTATCGATATAATAGAAAACTTTTGGCTTTTCGTCAATAGTTTCTTCTATAAAAGAAACTTTTATCGTATCCTTCTCGCCTCAAGGTAATATCGCTTGTCTGCTGCCTCGCCCATTGAGAAGGTCTTTCTCGGCAGCGCGCCCTCGTGTATAACACCTTCGAACAGCTCGTTCTTTCTTATCCCGTCCAGAATAAAGCCTATGCGGTTCGGCTCGAACGCCAGCATCCTTACCACGTTGCCGCCGTGGATGTAATCCACACTTCCGCCGTGCTTTTCTATATAATCGTCAATGAACTGCTGTATCGTGCCCGCCGAAACGCTGCACGCAGAGCCGCTGATATACAGCTTTTTCTCCGTATGACCATATACCGCAGTGACACGCTGTCCGCCGCCGCGGAACTCATCGGACATCTGCGGATAATACTCCTTGAACGCCGCCATTACCGCCTCGGGATCCACGTCAAACATCACCCGGTGTATCGCCTCGAATTCAAGCGTCGGATCATGCAGGTTCATAAGCTCTACAAGCGCATACCGCGCCGGGTGAGTCTTTTTCTCATCCTCTGTCAGCCCTTTCTTTATATCCTCCCAGCACGCCTTTGCAGTCGCCAGAGAATGGTTTCCGTCGCCGACAGCCATTATCAGCTTTCCGCCCGGCTGACTGCCGTATTTCCCGCAATATGTCTCATCATCCCACAGAGACTTGATACCGCTCATAACCGTCTCTATGCCCTTCTCATCGATCAGCCTGCCGGTCACATGTCCGCCTCCGAGCATCAAATCAAAATCATAGAGAAGACTCAGTTCACCACTGCGCTCGGCTACCGCCTCGACCACCTTGCGATCTCTGTCATCTATCAGCATTATTATATGCGGCAGCTCCATGATCGCATTCTCCCTTATCCGCTTGCGCGGAGGTATACGAGAAAGTATCGTCCCCTCGGTAGCGCGTATGGGCGATTCCGATCCAACGCTGTAATCGTAGCACTCAAGATCAACAGCGCCCACTATACCACGGCGCACCTTGCCGTTGTGCTGCTTTCTCTCAACATATACCATACTGTTTTTGTATTCTTCAAACAGTCCGTCCTCTATATATTTGCGCATAGTCTCGTTTATGCTCGCAATACGCTTGTCATCATCTCCGCTGTTAAGATACACCTCGGGGAAAATGATGTTCAGAGTTGACGGCTCGCCGTCCGCTATCTCCGCCGCTTTTGCCCAGTATGCAGGCTCCGATGTATACTGATCACACGCGATCACGCTCCATTTTGAGAGGTCACAGTCCTTTGGCAGCAATATGTCTGCCGGTCCGAAAATATCCATGTTGCAGTTCCTTTCCTTTGATCGTATGGTTACTATTCACAGTCGATCGGGAACGTCTGTGCCAGCTTGCGCAGCCTTGACCTCCCTCCAAATCCGACGTGTCGGATTTGGGCAAGGGGGGGTCGAAACGCGTTAGCGTTTCGGGGGGTCCCGGTGCCGTCTTAAGCTGAAGCGGCATAGAGTATAAACCACAACGCGGTTCCGCATGCAGCTCACACTGTGCAGCATAGTGTAAGGCGGCACTCGGACCTCCTCAACACCTCCGGTGTTGAACCCCCTTGCCCGAATCTATTCGCGCGCAGCGCGATAAATTCGGAGGGGGTCAAGAAGTAGTTCACTGTGGCTCACATTGACTGTGAATAGTAACTTGGTATTGTGCTGTTTATTTATTTTTAATAAATTGTTCCTTGACATATCGTATTCTTTGTGATAGAATAATAACAGAGAAAGGGTTGAGCGTCAAACGGTCAGCCGGAAATTTTGGTTATAATAACCGTTCCGATCTGGGGTTTTACGGAGCGGTTATTTCATTATACAGCTTATTTTACCGAAACGGCGAAAACAGCGGCTGCTATGAAAATACAAAGCGTTATTACAACAACTTTGCAGATGATTTTTTTCATCAGCACCACCTCCCAATGAGGACATACACTTAAACTATGTATGGTATGCTTCCGCATACTGGGTGGCTAACCGTCCAACGTATGATCTCTTACCCTTTCTTGGTTTCATTATATCAAATCCAAATGCGAATTGCAAGAGCTTTTGTCAATTTTTCACGATATCACAAAACACACATTCCGTGGCTTTTTTCAAGTCCTCCGGCGCCATTATAAGCGTCACTCCGCAGACTCCGCCGCTTACGGCTATCTTATCAAGGCCCTTTGCGGACTCGTCCACGAAGGTCGGGTAATGCTTTTTCATCCCTATCGGCGACACTCCGCCTCGTATATAGCCGGTAAGTCCCAAAAGCTCCTTCACATGTATCATCTCCGCCTTCTTGTCACCGGCAGCCTTGGCGATCTTTTTAAGATCGACCTCATTCTTCACGGGGATACACGCGACCATGATTCCCGTCCGCTCGCCGCGTATAACAAGCGTCTTGAACGACATCTCCGGCGGGATGCCGGTGAGAGCCGCTATCCTCTCACCGAAATCTTCTCCCACCTCTTCCGCCTCATACTCAACTTCCTCAAACGGTATCTTTGCCGCCTTCAGAAGCCGCATTGCATTTGTAATAACAGGCTTCTTTTTAGCCATTTATATCATCTCCAAATCACTTCAATTCAACGACCGTAACGCCGTCCTCGCCCTCACCGAAGCGTCCCGGGCGGAACGATGCCACATACCGATGGCGCCGCAGCATATCACGGATATGCTTTTTCAGCACCCCGGTGCCCTTGCCGTGCACGATCCTTACAGGCGAGATACCGGCAAGATAACAATCATCGAGGAATTTTTCCGTGTTCGCCCACGCCTCCTCTGGATACTGACCGCGCACGTCCACCTCTGTTGATACATTCTTCGTCTTGGACTCGAATGCGCGTGTCGATTTAACATATCGCTCGGCAAGCTCCTTCTGCTTCTTCTTGTCTGTATCTACTCTGCGCAGATTGCTCACGTGCACATCCATCTTTATGATACCCGCTTCAACCCGCACATTGCCGGACTTGTCCGGCGGCTTTATTACCGTCGCTTCCTGATTCAGATCCACTATCTTCACAAGCTCGCCCGGCTTCAGATTCTTGGGCGGCTCTACTATCGTCTGCTTCGGCTTCGCCGCGCGGCGCATCTTCTCGTCTATGCTTTCCTCACGTTGTCTCAGTTTCTCGCGCGCCTTCGACGTCTTGTCCTCCAGAGCGCCGCTCTTTATGCCCTGCTGTCTCATCTTTTCAAGATCGCGTATGATCTCATTTGCCTCGGACTTCGCATCCATCACAAGGATCTTCGCCTCTCTGTGCGCTTCCTCCAGTATGCGTGACTTATTCTCCTTTAGCTTTATCCTGTCTTCCTCAAGCTTATTGCGCAGCTCCGTGAGCTCACGCTTCATCCGCTCGTTCTCCTCCGCATCACGTCTTGCAGCCGCCCTGGCCTGCTCAAGATCTGTTATAACATCCTCGAACTTGATGTCCTCATCCGATAATATCGCATTTGCGCGGTCGATTATATCGCCTCTGAGACCCAATCTGCGGGAGATCGCGAAAGCGTTCGACTTACCCGGAACACCGATAAGCAGCTTATATGTCGGCTGCAAGGTCGCAACGTCAAATTCGCACGAAGCATTCTGTACTCCGTCCGTAGTCAGCGCAAAGAGCTTCAGCTCGCTGTAGTGCGTTGTCGCAACTGTCTCCGCTCCGCACGAGCGCAGATGCTCCAATATGGCTATAGCCAGCGCGGCGCCCTCCGTTGGATCCGTGCCCGCTCCCAACTCGTCGAACAGCGCGAGAGTCCTGTTGTCCACGCCGCGCAGTATCTTTACTGTGTTTGTCATATGCGACGAAAACGTTGAAAGGCTCTGTTCTATCGACTGTTCATCACCTATATCGGCATATATTTTTGAGAACACCGCCGCGTCGCTGCCCTCAGCCGCAGGGATATGCAGTCCCGATGCCGCCATTATCGACAGAAGTCCCACGGTCTTTAGCGTAACTGTCTTTCCTCCGGTGTTTGGTCCTGTAACAACGATCGTGTCCGTTCCTCCGCCGAGGCTTATATCATTTGCAACGACCTTATCCTTGTCTATCAGCGGATGCCTCGCCTTTTTGAAATTTATTATCCCCTCGTCATTGAGCTTCGGCTCCGCGGCGTTCATATCAAGCGACAGTCTTCCCTTCGCAAATATAAAATCAAGCTCCGCTATACATTTGAAATCCACAAATATCTCATGCGAATTCTCCGCAGTCAGCGCTGAAAGCTCGGCAAGTATCCGCTCTATCTCCTGCTGCTCCTTGTTCCGAAGATCACGTATCTCATTATTTGAATTCACCACGCTCATCGGCTCTATGAACATCGTGAGCCCCGTGGAAGACGTGTCGTGAACTATACCGGGCACCTCGGATTTGTATTCCGCGCGCACGGGTATAACATACCTGTCCGAACGCATCGTGACGATAGGATCCTGCAGGAATTTCTTGTAATGCTGGCTGTGTATCATGCCGTTTAAGGTGTCCTTTATCTTGCCGTTCAGATTTTTCATCCTGCGGCGTATCGCCGAAAGCTCCGCCGACGCATCGTCGGCGATCTCCTCCTCCGAGATTATCGCGGCATTTATCTTATCCTCAAGCGCCTTTGCCGTGAGCAGCCGCTCTGAGATATCCCGAAGCACCGCGCATTCCTCCGACGTCTCCCCGAGGTACGATTTCATCCGCCTTGCGACATACAAAAGCCTTGATATATCCATGAGCTCGCGCGCCGTGAGCGTTCCGCCCTGCTCCGCGCGCTTTGCGCTGCCCCTGGAATCAGCAACGGCAAGATTGACCGGCGGTGAACCGAGCTTTAAAAGCGTTGACATAGCCTCCGTCGTCTCCTTTTGAGCACGCTCGGCATCTGCCTTTTCCGAAAACGGTTCAAGCCTGTATATCCTTTTCTTAACTGCCTCCGACTCCGTATATCCTTGAAGCCGTTCAAGTATCTTATCGAATTCAAGTATCTTTAAAACCTTTTTCAATTTATCCTTTTCCTTTCCGGGACTTATTTAAGCTCATATACCTTTAAGTCCGAATATTCGCCTATAAGCGGCGCCATCTGACGGAAGCCTATCTTGCCGCCGCCGAGCACCGCACCGTATTCCTCACCGTCATCCTGCCACGAGAACACAGTAAGTCCATCGACCGAAAACTCTATAAGCCCCTTGTATTTTCTGAGCTTCAGCTCGTAATATTCCTTCGCATCCGCGCAGTCCGGTATCGGATCCGCGCCCTGAGTAACAAGGTAAAAGCCCTTGCTTTTGCGCAGATTACAGGTGTGGAAGCTGCGCTCTTCGTCCCACTTCCTTCTGAAATACGAAACATGATATGCATTTATATCGCCGCTGTGATACAGATTGTACTGGCCGTCACGCGGCGCGAGCGACGGATCAAACAGATCCTCGCCGTTTATCCCCTTTGCCGAAAAGAACAATATGCACAGCCCCGGCTCCTCTATCGGACGGAATCTCCATTCTATCTCAACATCCGAAGGGAAATCCACAGGGCACCAGAACACGAAGTTCGACTTCTGTCCCATATCCGCAGAAAGATTGTTCTTCATACGCATTTTTCCGTTTTCAAAATATACACTCGCGCTGCCTTCCATCACGAAATCCTTCACATCCGATTCCGACGCAAGCGGATTTTCATATATAAGTGTCCTCTCCACAAATCATCTCTCCTTTACTGAAATATCCGTACATTGCCGACACTGCCGATCATATCTATTATATCAGTTAATTTGAACAAAAACAATACAATTACGCAAATATTTCAAAAAAACTATTGAAATTTACTTCAAAATAGTATACAATTATATCTGTATAGTGCACAGAGATCTGGCACTGCATAAAACCCGCCGGAAACAAACCGGCTTAATAAAGGAGGAAGAGAATATGTGCGGAATAGTAGGCTACATAGGCTCTAAGCAGGCGGCTCCTATTCTTCTTGAGGGGCTTGAAAAGCTTGAATACAGGGGGTATGACAGCTCGGGTATAGCTGTTATAAATAATGGTGAGATAAATGTACAAAAGGCAAAAGGCAGACTTAGCGTCTTAAAAGAGAAAACCAATAACGGCGCCGATGTTCCCGGCTTTGCGGGAATAGGCCATACACGCTGGGCAACACACGGAGAGCCGTCGGATGTCAATGCGCATCCGCATCTTTCAAATTCGGGCCGTTTCGCGGTCGTACACAACGGCATAATCGAAAACTACATGGCGCTCAAAAAACGCCTGATCTCAAAGGGCTTTGAGTTCATCTCGGAGACCGATACCGAAGTTATCGCGCACCTGTTCGAATACTACTACAAGGGCGACATAATGGACGCCATGATCAAGGTCATCGACCGCGTTGAAGGCTCCTATGCGCTCGGCGTGCTCTGCTCGGATTATCCCGACAGCTTCATAGCAGTCCGCAAGGCAAGTCCGCTTATAGTAGGTCTCGGCGAGGGCGAGAATTTCATTGCGTCGGACGTTACGGCGATCTTGAAGCATACAAGAAATGTATATTATCTTGAGGATGACGAAATAGTCGTTCTTAA
Organism: Candidatus Ornithomonoglobus merdipullorum; assembly: GCA_018714695.1. Lineage (GTDB taxonomy): Bacteria > Bacillota > Clostridia > UBA1381 > UBA1381 > Ornithomonoglobus > Ornithomonoglobus merdipullorum. The sequence goes on from DVNB01000077.1 coordinate 19,742, forward strand.
AAAGGACAGTGTAAAGGTATACAACACCGATAAAGAGGAAGTTGAAAAGGAAATAAGCACAGTCGATTGGGATGTCTCGGCTGCCGAGAAGGGCGGATACGAGCACTTCATGATCAAGGAGATCGAGGAGCAGCCCAAGGCTGTACGCGCGACGATCTCGCCGAGAATAAAGGACGGAAAGATCGTGCTTGACGACGTTTCGCTCACAAAGGATGATATCAAGAATCTGCGCAAAATATTCATCGTGGCATGCGGAAGCGCATACCATGTAGGCGTTGTCGGCAAATACATCATAGAGAAGATGTGCCGCATCCCGGTAGAGACAGTTATCGCATCGGAGTTCAGATACTGCGATCCTATCGTGAAAAAGAACGATCTCGTAATAGTTATAAGCCAGTCCGGAGAGACTGCGGATTCGCTTGAGGCGCTAAAGGTCGCAAAGGATCACGGTGCGCGCGTGCTCTCGATCGTAAACGTTGTAGGCTCGGCTATAGCGAATGCGTCCGACGATGTGATCTACACATGGGCAGGCCCCGAAATAGCCGTTGCAACGACAAAGGCTTACTCGACACAGCTCACAGTCATGTATATGCTTTCTATCTACATGGCAGACAAACTCAGTACAATAACATCCGGACAGTATAAGCAGTACATAGACGATCTCGAAAAGCTGCCCGACCTGATTGCCGAGACGCTCAAAAACAAGGACCAGATCGCATATCTCGCGTCAAAGTTCTACAACTGCCATTCAATATTCTTCATCGGCAGAAACCTTGACTACGCGGTATCGCTTGAAGGCTCATTAAAGCTCAAGGAGATCTCCTACATCCATTCCGAGGCATACGCAGCAGGAGAGCTCAAGCACGGAACGATCTCGCTGATAGAGGACGGCACGCTGGTAATAGCCCTCGCCACAGGCAAGGAGCTGTTTGATAAGACCGTTTCAAACATCAAAGAGGTAACCACCCGCGGAGCCGTTGTTCTCGGTCTCACAACCACGGAGCACAGCATGACAGGCATTGCGGATTACACGATCCAGATACCCACCACAAACCCGATGTTCCTTCCGTCACTGTCGGTAATACCCCTGCAGCTGTTCGGCTACTACGTAGCCGCACAGAAAGGCTGCGACATCGACAAGCCGCGAAATCTGGCTAAGTCGGTTACGGTGGAGTAAAAATTAAATAAAAATAGAGCATATCGGATCCCCGAGCCACACGGCTCATGAGTATCCAATATGCTCTTTCTTATAACCCGATGCTCCGCCGAAACTCATTTATTCGTTTTCCGGCTTCCATATCTGCTCCGTCATACTGTGTCCTTATCTCGTTTACAACATCTTTTTTATTAAACAGAGCATTAGCGGCGCGATGCAGCCAGCAAAACGGCAGCAAAACAGGCAGTTTTTCCAGTATGGGGTATTTTACACTCATGCGTTCACGATTCCAAAATATCGCCGAAAAATACAGTTTCAATTTTGCTACAGTCTTTGAATTGGAGTCTCCTGCCATTTTGGCTGCTGCCCCGGACACATGCTGTTCAAACGTCCCGTTCCACCCACTCATCGCAACATACTCGCTCAGAGCCTTTATCTTCTCACTGCCTTCTTTCCCATCGAACCAATATCCGCACAGCTCAAGAACATTGCGATGGAATTCGGAAAGGCTGCATTTCTCCATTACGCCATTGATATAGTCAAAGTCCAGTTCCGTATAATGCCGCAGATACACCCACACATCCAGTATCGCACGGATCCCGATCCCGCCAAACTTCATATGCTTCGCTATATGGCATATCATGAATATGTAGAAATCCTCATATGACATCACATACTCATGCCCTTGCTTATGAATTAGCCTGTCCGTAATGCGATTGCATTCTTCTTTCCATGGATAGTCATTTTTAATGAGCTGCCTGTGGAACTCTATGTGTGAATACATATCCATGTGGTAGTCATCCGACGAGCCGTTTTCACCGAATGCGGTACACTCAAACCCATGCTCAAGCATTATATCATGAACACGCTGCGCATTCTCATGACCGATGTATATGTCAATATCGGCGGATGTACGCAGATCACTTGACGGGTATAACGCCTTCATGACCCAGCCTTTAAGGATACAATAGTCGATCCCATTCTCTTCAAGCAATCCTTTTACCAATTCGAGATAATATCCTTGTGCTGCGTCCTGTCCTACAGCAATATCATATATCTCCGCAAACCACTCCCAACCCGGTTTGATATCTTCATGTCCATGAATGTGATAGTATAAAATATTTGCAACTTGATGGCTCAACGCAAGCTCGCCTATTTCTTTCATAGTCTTAAGGTCATAACCGCAACTGTCGGTCTCGATTGCTTCACGTAGCGCATTTGTCAAAAACAATATATTATTGTCCATTGTCCCTCCATGTATCGATTGTATTATCTATTTTCTTTCATGTAACATGTTTAAATAAATTTCCTCTAAGTTTTTAACACTATTCTTTACATCAATATTCAGTTATAATCTAACTGTTTATCATATTTCATAATCTTCCCTACTAAATTATTTTTTCATAAATATAGATGTACACTTTAGTTTTAACAGAAACTTTGTTATAAGTTTATCCGCAAGTACACCCACTGTTCTGCTTCGCATCAGCTCTATTATAGAACACATTATAAAAACCACTGTCGCATATATCAGTGCAAAAAATATGTGGGAGATTCCACCGCGCACAGTCTGCAAGAACGACCACAAAACTTCTCTTATGTATGCGTTTTCATGTATCAAATATATTCCAAAAGTTGATGTCGCAATAAGGTTTATGAAATGGTTATGTCGAGGCCTAATATGAGTAAATACTATAAATATTCCCGTTGCGAGCATCAG
>DVNB01000078.1 GCA_018714695.1 Candidatus Ornithomonoglobus merdipullorum
AGTCTGTTTTTCATTAAATCCAGAATTTAATCTGGCAAACTGGAATTTACTTTGGCAATTCACCTTTCGGCTGGATCAAATACCTTTCCTCACGTTTATTCCCGTAAATTTGATCAGTATCACAACCGACAGCACGGCAGATGCCACGGATGCTGCGGCGAGGTTCAGCCACATGCCTGTGAGTCCCAGCGGCCAGAGCACCGCTATGAACAGAAGCGGGAACACGAGCGAGATCGAGATCGAAATAGCCGACGCCGGAGCGGGCTTTTCGATCGCAAGCATATAGCTCTGTGACGCAAACGATATCCATCGCGTGATATACGTCAGGCTGAACAGCCTTACCGCGCCTACAGCAATGAGCATAAAATCCTCACCGGCATTACCCATAAACAGCTCCGTAACGGCTTTTGGGAACGCGAAGATCACCACAGCAGATATGAGCGAAAATATACCCGCGGCTCCGAAGCAGCACTTTTCTATAGACTTGACCCGCGAATAGAGCCGTGCGCCCCAGTTATATCCGACCGCAGGCTGCAGCGAGTCACACATGCCGTAGAGCAGCGACTGCACAATACCGTCTATATACATAAGAATGCCGTAGACCGACACAGCCGTCTCTCCGCCAAGGCGTACCAGAAACACGTTCATTACGATAGACGTTATCCTTCCCGCGATATTGCTCAAAAAGCTCGGGCATCCGCAGCCGACTATCCTCGTTATGAGCTTCACACTGAATTTCGGACGGCAGAACGACAGCCTCATTTTTCCCGCGAAAAACGGGATGAATGCTATGACTGCACATATCATCATTCCCATGCACGTAGCAAGAGCCGCCGCCCATATCCCCCAGCGGAACACAAACAGAAACAGAAATTCCAGGATCGCGCTGGAGCCTGCCATAAGTATGTTCAAAAACATACTTCCGCGTATCTTTCCGCAGATCCTAAGATAATTGTCTACAGCAAAAATTATTGTGGTCACAGGTGAGCATAAGGCGTACACCCTCAGATACTGCACCGCCAAAGACGCGAATTCACCCTCCGCCCCCATGAGCCGCATAAGCATCGGCGCGAGTGCAAAAAGTCCCGCTCCCACGGCTATGCCTGCCAGAACTATCATGATGCACGCGCAGGTAAATATATTATTCGCCTCACGGTCTTTCTTCTCGCCGAGGCTTATCGAGATAGGCACCGATGAGCCGACACCCACAAGATCGGCAAGCGCAAAGTTTATTATCACGAGCGGCATCGCAAGATTCAGAGCCGCAAACGGCGTTTCGCCGAGTATCCTTCCGACAAAAACTCCGTCTATAAGCTGATACAGCGCCGACGCAAGCATGCTTATCGCACCCGGCAGAGCCGCCGTTATAAACAGCTTCAACGGCGGCGTCTTTGTAAACAGATCATTTGTATTCATATACCGTTTTCCTCCCGTTTTATATAATGATCATCCTTTATATCAATTTATCGAATTCACCGCTGAGTCTCTCGGTGAACTCCGTTATCGCATCGACAAAATCGGGGTACTTCTCCAGAGCCGCATCCATAGCCGTGCGCTCCGCTTTATATATATCCTTAAGTATCTCCGAAACGAAAGCTTTTCCTTTTTTTGTCAGCACGATTGTCTTTTCCTTTGTATGCTCCGCGGACATGAGGCTGACATATCCGTCGTTCTCCAATCCACGTATGACACTGCTTATTGTCGTCTTAGGGATGAGCCACTCTTCACAGATGTCCTTCTGCGAATGCGCGTTTCCGTCATCGAGTGCATACAGAACAGTAAGCATATTTTCATTTATCCCCGACTTTTTGGAATAGAAATAATATACACCGTCGATCCTGTTCAATTCATGCATAACGCGGCGTATGATCTCATGCCCTTTCCCCTCAATCATTATATCAGCCCCTCTATAATACGAATTCGTACTAAGTATAACATATATAAAACACTCTGTCAATACGGGAGTTGCACATAACCAGTATTTTTTATGTTGAAATTACTCGGCTCTGGTGGTATAATAGATTCAAAAGCAAAAACAAATTAAATCAGGGAGTGAATTATAATGTGCTTACATAAACTGATAAGAGCTTCTGCTATATCCATTATCGGGATGGCTGCTTTCGCAGCTTCGGCAACAGCTCTCGCCTATTCCGACGTTCCTCCGGAGCACTGGGCATCGGAGACGATAGACAGGATAACCGAAACCGGCATAATGCAGGGGCGCGGCAATGACGAGTTCGGACTCGGACAGAGCGTCACCCGCGGTGAGTTCGCCGCAATGCTGCTGCGGCTCATGGGCTGGGAAGAGGGCAACGACGGCTCGCCCGCATTTTCAGACACCGCAGCAGGCATGTGGTACACCGGTGAGGCGGCTGCTCTTGCAGAGCACGGCATCGTTTCCGGCGACACCTTCCGCCCCGATGACAACATAACACGCAGCGAAATGGCTGTTATGCTCATAAAAGCATTGGGTTACGACAACATTGCCGAAGGCATAACCGATAGCACGTTTTCCGACGTTACCTCTGATATCGGCTACATAGAAGCGGCACGCGACTTCGGTATCATAAACGGAAAGTCCGATTCCGTATTCGATCCGAACGGCACGGCACTGCGTGAGGAAAGCGCCGCAATGATGATGAGACTTTACGACAAATATTATTCGCGCCTTTCGGATATACACGGCTTTTACGCCATATCCTCCTGGTCGCAGCGTGACACAGCGGCGCAAATGGACTCTGTATCGTTCGGATGGGGCACGCTTGAATTTACCGACGGCGGAAGCGTAAATCTCAACACCTCGAGCGACGGAGGAAATTCATGGTACATCCCCGAAGGCTACGAGGACGCCGTTTCATATCTTGACCAAAACGGTGTATCAGAAAATTTTGCGGTGACCATGACCGACCAGGAAGACTGCCGCGCAATACTGACAGTTCCGGAGAACCGTACCGAAGCCGTAAGGCTTCTTGCCGAAATATCATCGGGATACGACGGGATCACGATAGATTTTGAAGGGATGAAGGGAGCTGAGCTCAGAAGCGGACTGAACGAATTTATAAAAGAGCTGCGCACAGCATTAGGCGAAAAAACGCTTTTTGTTGCAGTCCATCCGGTGCTCAAAAACAGCTCCGAATATTATGATGCCTATGACTACAGGACACTCGGCGAGTATGCCGACAGTGTTATACTTATGGCTCACGACTATGCAGCGTACACGATGCCCGACTCGCTTTTAAACACGGACTTCATATCAACGCCTGTGACACCATTTGACGAGGTCTATCACGCCTTGAAATGCATTACGGATCCCCTAACGGGCGTTGCCGACACAAGCAAGATAAAGCTTGCGCTCAGTCTTTCAAGCACAGCGGCATGGGAGACCGAAAACGGCATGATATCAAACCCGCAGTCAATACACCCTGCTATGGAAACGGTCGTATCAAGGCTTTCCCAGACGGATACGGAGATCAATTATTCCGATACATACCGCAATCCCTACGCATGGTACTCTACCGAGGACGGCAAGCGTATACTTATATGGTACGAAGACAGCCGCAGCGTCAAAGACAAGATAGAACTTGCAAGGATGTTCGGCATAAACTCGATCTCCATATGGCGCATCGGCGAGATAACGAATGCCGGAGCCGATATATATATGGATATCTGGGACACTATACTTTCGGAGAAATAAAGCAAAAAGCAGGGTTGGACAGGGAACTCATTTGAATTCCCCGCTGCCCTGCTTTTTATCTATATTTATAAGCAGCTCTCCGTCCGATAACGGATCACGTTACACATTTTTTGAAACTTATCTTGATCATCAGCTCATCGCAGCTGTGGAAGGTATCCCTTCCATTCTTCCTCCGGTATACTTAATGCCGAGAGCGCACTTTCCGCGCTCAATCCCATAGTGCTCATAAGGTTCTTTACCAGTTTTACCGTGGTTTCCTTTATACCTTCTTTTATACCCTCATCTCTGGCAAAGCGCAGCGCCGACGCTCTGTCTCGGAGCGCTGTTTCCCTCTGGAAGGCCTTTTCTCTTATCTCTTCATCTGCATCCATTTCCTTTATTGCTACTACCGCTTTCTTTATAGGCTCTATATTTGTATTTGCCAGCATATTGAATTCCTCCTCGCTTTCAGCATCTATAAGCTGCATCCACAGTTCCTTTCTGTCCTCCGTGTTCGGCTTCTCTTTATTTATCTTTTTCAATTCGAAAAAATGTATCGCGCACTTATCCGTCAATCTATCATGACGCGCATCCTCGCGCAATGAGAATGATGAATGATATGTTTCGCATTCAAACAGATTAAAGTTTATTATGTTTATGGATATACATTTTTCTATTACATTTCTGTCCTATAACTCTTCGAGGCTGCCTTTTGTCTCACAGAATAGAAATTCATGGTCATCACCTCTTGATCAAATTATACTATACTCTGTCACATTTGTCAATGAATTCGTCACATTTGCCTATTTCAGAATGATTTTGTGACAAATATGTGTCACAACGTGGCACCGATACTCCGTACCAATCGCACAATTTCCTAAGTATTTCTCCTATTTCTAGTCTCTTTTCAGCATAGAAAACTTTCCTTCGGTATTTTGGTGCAAATACAAAGTGGTACTTGCAATTCCATTTGGAATGTGATAAACTATGAACATCATTCATCTTGAATGTCCTCCTTTTGATATTTTTTTGCAGTTGGTAGCCGCAATTATATTATATCAAAAGGAGTTTTATTTTCAAGACTTATAGCTTTAAGCTTATCCGAACCCCCCGGACTATCCGGGGGTTTTCATATAGCAAAATAAAAACGGCTTAAACCGCATGGTTAAGCCGTTTTTACATGGCACACCTGACAGGATTCGAACCTGCGGCACCAAGAATCGGAATCTTGTGCTCTATCCAGCTGAGCTACAGGTGCATATGCACCGGAGCGCGCGGCTCCGGTCAATGTACTTAAATTATCTCTTGAAGAAGCTCGGAACGTCTATGTCGCTCATTCCCGGTCTCAGTCTTCTCTTGAAGATCGAGTCATCATCGTAATCGGACGAACCCGAGGAATAGCTTGTGCTGCGGCTTCTCTCCGACGAACGGTTCCTGTCGCTGTATGAGGGCGATGAATACGAGGAGGATGACGACGATGCAGTGCTCTGCTTCGGCTTAACGCCTGCGTCGGCATTTCTCTTCAATGAGCCGTCAAGTCCCGTTGCGATAAGAGTTACCTTGATCTCATCCTTCATTGTCTCGTCAAGCGCGGAGCCTACTATTATAGCCGCCTCGTCCGAAACCATATCCTTTATGATAGTCGATACCTCGCCCATATCAACAAGCGAGAACTCCGTTCCTCCGGTTATGTTGAGCAATACGTTCTCGGCGCCTGCGATGCTTGTCTCCAGAAGCGGCGACTCCACTGCCGCGCGCACGGCATCCGCCGCGGCATTCTCGCCCTTTCCTACACCGATACCCATATGAGCCACGCCGCTGTCCTTCATTATCGTGCGAACATCGGCGAAATCGCAGTTTATTATACCTTCCTGAGTGATTATCTCGATTATTCCCTGTACGCCCTGACGAAGGATATCGTCTGCAAGCTTGAACGAATCGTTTATCGTTACCTTCTTGTCGGCTATCTTCAGAAGAAGATCGTTCGGTATGGTCACTATCGAGTCAACGCGCTCGGCAAGGTTCTTTATACCCTCCTCGGCGTTTCTCATTCTCTGCGGACCCTCAAACGCAAACGGCTTTGTTACCACCGCTACCGTAAGTATGCCGCTCGACTTGGCAGCCTCGGCGATTATCGGAGCCGCGCCTGTTCCGGTTCCGCCGCCCATGCCTGCGGTAACGAATACCATATCCGCGTCCTTAACAAGATTCTTTATCTCGTCCTTTGTCTCCTCAGCAGCCTGACGGCCTATCTCCGGCTTTGCGCCCGCTCCGAGACCGCCCGTGAGCTTTGCTCCGATCTGAAGGACCGTGGGAGCCTTGCAGTGCGCGAGCTGCTGCGCATCCGTATTCACACAAATAAAATCAGCCTTTGTGACCCCCGCCTCTATCATGCGGTCAACAGCGTTGTTTCCGCCGCCGCCGACACCGATGACCTTTATCCTTGCACCCTCTATAACTGTGTTATCTTCCAAATCTATAGGCATTGCACTCATATTAAATATCCTCCTTCGTAGTTTACATTACTAGAACGGTAAACCGCTGGGGCAGACACATGAATCAACATATGCCATATGACAACTCATGAGTCTGTCCCATTATACACACAATACTATTGTACTATTTTTTTTGTGTATATTCAATAGTAAAAATAAACAAAATTTATCGTTTCTTTTTGATGTTCATATGACCGATATGCCGTTACGGCAGATACACTGCCTGTCCGGGTGTGCTCAGGTCCATAGTGCCCATCGAGTTCGCGTCCATTGACGCGGAATTGATCGTCTCGGCAAACATCCGTATTTTTCTTTCCAGCTCCAGAGCCGATCCGCAAACGCATTCAAGGCGGTTTGCATAGTTGAATTTTATCTCGGAAATATCGTCAAGACTTATATACGTTATATCCTTCAGAAGTCCCGTTGCCTCAAACGCCTTGAGCATGGTTTTCAGAGCGTCGTCCTTTTCGGCAGAATCGGATGCGATCGTCTTATTCAGCTCGTAGGACGGGATACTGACTCCGCTCACGCTCGGTATACCGTCGGTCCCCAGCGTGCCGCTGTCGTCTATGACCTTCATATCGGAATCTATTATAACCGTCTTGTTCGCCGAGAGCATATACGCCGCGGGCGTGCATTCCGTGATCACGAGACGCACCGACGGCGGGAACAGCTTCTTCATCACTTTTACGTCCTCGATCTGCGGTATCTCCATCACCATCTCGCGTATCCTTCCTCCCGTCGATGAAAACAGGTTCGCCCCGATGAGCGATCCGACCTTTTCCTCGATCTGCTCCTTTGTTACGCTGTTGTTTCCCTCAAGCGCTATCTGCTTGATGTCAAAGATCGGCGTCATAAACATGAGTATGACAGCCGCCGCAGCCGCTGCCACGAGCGTCACGACCGCGCGGATCCTGTTTGTGCGCCTGCGCGCCCGCTGCCGGGTCTGCTCTATCCTCCGATGCATGTCCGCCTCGGTCATGGGCCGCCTTCCGGAGGCGTTCCCCCGGCCGACCGCCGCGCCGCCGCGGCTCTCCGCATCGCCGCTGCGTCTGCCGGCCGCGCTCACGGCGCGCGTTCCGGCGCTCTGCCGCCGAGCCGCAGGCTCGCGCCGGATCTCCGCCATACTTCTTCCGGCGCCGTCACGGCTCCTTCTTGCGTCTGCCGGGCTCGATGCGGGTTCTGCAGCGCGCCGCACGGCTGACCGCCGTGCCGCGTCTCCGGCACGGCTCCACCCCGGCTTAGGTGATGTGCCGCGCCGGCTCCTTGTGCCGGCGGTGTTCATCCCTGCTGCGGCTGCGCTCTTCCCTGTGCCGGCGGTGCTTTTCCCCGGATCCGCCGTACCGCGCGGGATACTCTCCCGGCTGCGCGACGTTCCGTCGTCTCTGCCGGCAAACTCAATACGCCGCTTTATTGAGCCCTTTTTCCGCTTGTTATTCATTGACCTTCACCTTTTTGCATCTGTCAGCATCCGACACGGTGTATCCTTGCGCCGCATCGTGCCAGACAACCTTCAATATCTTCATATCCCCTGTCTATATATTCCGTACCGGTCACCGTGGAACGTCCGTTGGCAGCCAGAGCCGCCAGTACCAGCGCCGCGCCTCCGCGCAGCTCATACGCCTCCACATTCGCGCCGTACAGCTCCTTTACTCCTCTCACTACCGCGCTTCTGCCCTCGACCTTTATATCCGCTCCCATGCGGACAAGCTCGTCGACATGGCGGTATCTGTTTTCAAATATATTCTCCACAAAAACGCTCGTTCCGTCCGCCACCGACGCAAGCGCCATAAACGGCGATTGGATATCCGTCGGAAATCCGGGATAGGGCATCGTTCTTATGATATGTACGCTCCTTATTCTCCCGCGGCTTCTGATATCTATACCGCCGCTGTCCTCTCTTATATCGGCTCCCATATCCGAAAGCGCCGAGAGCGCCGCTCTCATATGCTCCGGTCTCGCGTCCGAAACGCGTATGTGACCTCCGGTCATCAGCGCCGCTATAAGGTAGGTCTGTGCAACGATCCTATCCGGCATTATCGAATACTCCGCGCCGTGAAGACTCTCTGTCCCCTCTATCACAACAACACTCGAGCCCGCGCCCGTCACCCTGGCGCCCATGGCGTTCAAAAAACGTGCGAGATCAACGATCTCGGGCTCTCTTGCCGCATTCGTTATCGTCGTTACCCCCTCCGCCTTTACGGCGGCAAGCATAACGTTTTCCGTTGCTCCGACGCTTGGGAAATCAAGATGGATATCACATCCCCTGATCCTTCCGCAGGAGCATTTTATATACCCATGCTCCTCGCATACCGAAACGCCCATTTTTTTGAGCGCCTTTATATGCAGATCGATGGGTCTCAGCCCTATCGGACAGCCGCCGGGCATCCCGACCACAGCCTCCGAGCACGCCGTAAGTATCGCGCCGAGAAAAATGATCGACGAGCGCATCTCGCGCATCAGTCCCTCGTCTATAACACATCCTGTGAGCGCCGAGGAATCGACGGTTATCGTTCCGCCCTCGCGCCTCACGCCGCAGCCGAGCCGCTGCAGGATCATCACAGTCTTTTCGACATCCCGAAGCCTCGGGCAGTTATGTATAACGCACTCACCGCCCGCCATCGCAGCCGCTGCCAGGATCGGCAGGACCGCGTTTTTCGCGCCCTGCACACGGAGCTCGCCAAGAAGCGGCGCCCCGCCCTCTATAATAAGTTTATCCATATCAGCACCTCACATCCAAACGGTGAGCCAACCACCGCATTATTCGAAAGACGCTGCCGTCTCCCGGATCAATGCTATATTATGCCGATATGAACAGCTGTGTTACAATTCGATGGAGAGCTGAGAATGTAAACCCATGCTTCAGCATTGTCCATTCTCAATTGCACATTATAACTCAGTATATCATATTATATTCGTGAAATAAATAGAATATCACAAATTTAATACGCATTTAATACGTTTGTAAAACTGCCGTAATATTTTCAGAGCCTCAGTGAACAAACGGCGCGAAAGCTTGGAGCCTCCACGCCGCGCAGCACATTATTGCATTTTCTCTATATTATGTATCTTTTCCACTCTCGCCGCGTGTCTGCCGCCGAGGAACTCCGCGCCGAGCCATGTGTCGGCTATCATGAACGCCAGCTCTCTCCCGGTCACGCGTCCGCCCAGGCAGAGTATATTCGCATTGTTATGCTGCTTTGCCATCAGCGCGCTGTACACGTCCGAGCAGAGCGCGGCACGGATGCCGTCAAATTTGTTTGCGGCTATGGATATGCCTATGCCCGTTCCGCATATGAGTATCCCGCGTTCGGCTTCACCGTTAAGCACCGCGCGGCACACCGGCTCGGCGCAGTCGGGATAATCCACGCTCGCCTCGCTGAACGTGCCGTAGTCCTTAAACTCCACGCCCGTCTCCTCAAAATGCTTCTTTAGGTGCTCCTTGAGCTCATACCCGCCGTGATCGCTTCCTATTGCTATCATATCGTTGTCCTCCGAATCTTATTCATTCGGCGCTCTTCCGCGCCTTTTTCTCATATTCTCTCTCTGCCTGCGATTTTCTGAGATACAGCGGCTTAATGCTCCCGTAATCGGCAGCGCCGCCGTTCCTTGCCCGCTCCATCGCAAGCGCCGCAGCCGAGGCGGCACGCGTCTCCGAATGCGAGCAAGGCGCGATAATACCTCCGGCGCCGCGTATCGCATCCGCATTTTTCAATGCGCCGTCGCCCGCGTATATGACGCCCTCCGTCCCGAACTCTTCAAGACACTCCGAAACGGTCATCACACACGGCTCCTGTATCTCGCACATCTCATTGCCCATAAACACATACGCCGCGGCGAATACCTCATCGCGCCGCGCGTCAAGCATGGATACGACTTTAAGATCGCTGCACACGAAATTATACGCCAAAGCCTCCAATGTGTTCACCGCAACGCACTTTTTTCCGCACGCCTGCGCAAAGGCTCTGACCGTGGCTATGCCGATCCTTAGTCCCGTAAACGAGCCCGGGCCAACAGTCGCCGCAAACACGTCTATGTCCGAAATATCGAGCTCAAGGTCGTCAAAAAGCCGCTCGACCATGACCATTATGTTCTGAGAATGCTTTCTCTTGTTCCTGATCACATACTCACCCAACATCACGCCGTCCTCGGCTATCGCTGCCGAGGCGGGAAATGAGGATGTATCGATCGCCAAAACCTTCAAATCATTCACTCCTTAGACAGCCCCGCGTTCTCGATCGTTATCTCTCTGTAATCGTCGCCCTTTTCGCTGTCCTTTTTTATATTGACCTTTATATATTCGTCCGGGAGTATGTCCTCTATGAGCTCCGCCCATTCGATCACACATACGCCGTCCGATCCGATATACTCATCGCAGCCTATCTCATACATCTCGTCGGGATCGGCTATCCTGTACACATCGAAATGGTACAGCGGAAGCCTGCCGTTGTACGCGTTCATTATCGTAAACGTCGGGCTTGTGATATGCCCCTCTATCCCGAGCGCGCGCGCAAGTCCTCTTACGAACGCCGTTTTTCCCGCGCCGAGATCGCCATACATGGCTATCACCTCGCCGCCCTTCAGGCTCTTCGCAAGCTCCGCCGCTACTCTCTCCGTTTCCTCGTAGGAATTCGTTATATACTTCATCAGAACAGCCCCGATATAACGCCGTTTTCATCGACGTCTATATTCTCCGCCGCAGGCACCTTCGGCAGTCCCGGCATCGTCATGACATCCCCCGCCTCGGCTACGATAAATCCGGCGCCGTTTGAGATGCGAACGGTGTTTATCGTCACCGTGAAGCCCTCGGGACGTCCCAAGAGCGACGGGTCGTCCGACAAGGAATACTGTGTTTTTGCTATGCACACCGGCTTTTTGTCAAGCCCAAGCTCCTCAAGACGCTTTATCGCCTTTTTCGCCTTCTTCGAATATACCACTCCGCTGCCGCCGTATATCTTCGTAACGACCGCCGCGATCTTATTCTCTATAGTATCGTCTGTATCGTATGCGGGTATGTACTCCGCCTTCTGTGTATCCATCGCGTCCATCACAAGCTCTGCAAGCTCCGTGCCGCCTTCTCCGCCCTTTGCGAACACCTCGCAGAGCGCGCAGCTCACGCCGTTCTCCGCGCAGAGCCGCTTAACGGTCTCAAGCTCCGCGCCGGTATCCGTCGCGAACCTGTTTATCGCGACCACTACAGGCATGCCGAAACCGCGCATATTCTCGATATGCTTTCCGAGATTTGCAAAGCCCTTCTCCACCGCGGGAACGTTTTCCGCAGCAAGCTCGGTCTTTGCAGTGCCGCCGTTGTATTTTAACGCCTTTACCGTCGCGACTATCACGACCGCGTCCGGTCTCAGTCCCGACATGCGGCACTTTATGTCCATGAACTTCTCCGCACCGAGATCCGCGCCGAAGCCGGCCTCCGTTACGGCATAATCGGCAAGCTTCACGGCAAGCTTTGTCGCCTGAACGCTGTTGCAGCCGTGCGCGATATTCGCAAACGGGCCTCCGTGCACAAAGCACGGCGTATGCTCAAGCGTCTGAACGAGGTTCGGCTTTATCGCATCCTTCAAAAGCGCCGCCATAGCGCCCTGAGCCTTGAGCTCCTTCGCCTTTACCGGCTCGCCGTCATAGGTGTACGCGACGATTATCTCACCGAGACGTTCTTTCAGATCGTTCATGTCATCTGCAAGGCAGAGTATCGCCATTATCTCCGACGCCACCGTTATCATGAAGGAATCCTGACGCGGTATCCCGTTGATCTTCCCGCCGAGCCCCACGACGATATTGCGGAGCGCGCGGTCGTTCATATCGAGACAGCGCTTCCACACTATATTTGTAACATCTATCCCGAGCGCGTTGCCCTTCTGTATATGGTTGTCTATCATCGCAGCCAAAAGGTTATTCGCCGCCGTTATGGCATGCATATCGCCTGTGAAATGCAGGTTTATATCCTCCATCGGCACGATCTGGCTGTAGCCGCCGCCTGCGGCCCCGCCCTTTATTCCCATGACCGGTCCCAGTGACGGCTCACGCAGAGCGATCATCACGTTCTTGCCGAGCCTTGAGAGCGCGTCGCCCAGCCCTATGGTCACGGTCGTCTTTCCCTCGCCCGCGGGCGTGGGGTTTATGGCTGTGACAAGTATGAGCTTCCCGTCCTTGTTTTTCTCCGCGCGCTTTATGGCATCGGAGCTTATCTTTGCCTTATACTTTCCGTAGTATTCGAGATCCTCCTCGTCGATCCCCGCCCTCTCGGCTATCGCGCCTATGCGCAGCATTTCCGCCCTCTGGGCGATCTCAATATCAGACAGCATAACATTCCCCTCCTTATAATCCTTATGTCGGCATCCGCGGATATCACGGCCCGCGCCCTGCAAAGCCCCGGCATGACCCGTTAAGACCCGCGCTTTGCGTCCGTCCCATTTTCCGATATGCCGTATAAACTCAAATAGAGCTGAACACGATCCTATCCAGCTCTCTTTAACATGTCTCTCTAAAAATGCAGGATCCGTAAGCAGCAGTGAGACAAACGATGCTCTCACGCATCAGTTATTCATATGCTCTTCTCTGTCCTCACGGACTTTTCTGAGAAGCAGATCGAGACGATGCTCAACATCCGCAAGCACCTCGTCGACATATCTGTCGGTGTCCATTCTGATCTCCTTGGCTTCCTTCTCCGACATATCCTTGATAGCGTCTGCTTTTTCATACGCCTGTCTTGTTATCTCGTGCTCGTCTATAAGCTTCTCCTGAGTCTCCTCAGCCGATTTCTTTATCGCATCCGCGCGCTCCTCAGCCTCGGCAAGGATACGCTGGCGCTCATTCTTGACCCACTTTGCTTCCTTGAGCTGCTCGGGATAAACCAATCTGATCTCCTGGATGTAATCAAGTATTTCCTCCTTATCCAGCATTATCTTACCGGTAAGCGGGACCGTTGACGCTTTGTTGACAGTCTCCTCTATCATGTCAACGATCTCCATAATATCCATATCCATATCCATAGCTCATAACATCCTTTCGATTTTTATTTAACGAGAGATCACTCGTATTTTTCCTTTATATCCTTTATTATCTCCGCCGGAACAAGACCGCTCAGGTCACCCTTGAATCCCGCCAGCTCGTTTACCATACTTGAACTGATATATGAATACTTTGAATTCGTCATCATGAACATCGTTTCACATTCAGAATCAAGTGCCTTATTGAGAAGCGCCATCTGGAATTCATACTCAAAATCGTTCACAGTACGGAGCCCCTTTATGATTACAGACGCATGATGTGCCTTTGCAAAATCGACAAGCAGACCGTCAAAGCTGTCCGTTTCGACATTGTCAAGATGGTCCGTCACACGCTCTATAAATTCCACTCTTTTTTCCGAGGAAAACTTCGGCTTTTTGCTCTTGTTCCTGAGCACACCGACGACCACCTTGTCAAAAACGCGGCTTGCGCGCTCTATTATGTCCAGGTGACCGTTCGTTATCGGGTCAAAGCTTCCCGGATAAACCGCAATCCTCATACCTTAAAACACCTTGTTTTTTTATTTGATGCCGCCCGTCACTTTTCTTCTCCGGCGCGGCTGTAAACGGTTATATACGTTCTTCCGTATCTTCTCTGCTTGATGATCTCAAGTCCGGAGAATTCGTCTCTGAAATCCGTGCTGTCGCTTTCCAGAACGATGATACCGTTTTCGGATAATGCCCCGCTCTCCGCCGCCGCCTCAAGCGCCGGCTCTATGAGCCCCATATTATACGGCGGATCCATAAATACGATGTCGAACTTCTCTCCGCTGTACCGTTTCAGGTAATCGAAGCAGGAGCCGTTCACTATCGTGCAAAGCCCGCCGAATCTCAGTGCCTCCGCGTTTTTTTTGATAATATCGACCGAACGCCTGTCACGGTCTATGAGCACCGCGGAACGGGCGCCCCGCGAAAGAGCCTCGAAGGAAAGCGCTCCGCTTCCGGCGAACATGTCAAGAACACGCGCACCGGGAACGTACATCTGTATCAGATTGAACACTGCCTCCTTCACCCTGTCGGTCGTCGGACGCACGTCCTTTCCCTCAAACTCATACAGCTTGTGTCCTCTTCTGCAGCCTGAAATAATACGCATCTTTTGCAACACTCCGTTATCCTTATCTATTTTACCCTAAAAAACCAAAAAGGTCAACACCTTGCGCGAAATTTAAACAAATGATACAAATTTTTCACACCGCGGTAAAACGAATGTAATAATATTGCATACACTTTACAAAGGTTACGTTTGCTGCCGCAAAACGCGTATTTCCCGTCCTGCGGCAGCAAATCTTTATCCCGTTACGGCAAAGCACACCTTATCCTTGAACGCTATGCCGTATTTGATTATGTTCCTGTAACCCTGCTCGCGCGCCTCCGCCGCGTAATCACGCTCGTCTATCTGCTTTAACGCGCGTTTTGCCGCATCATCCGCCTTTTCATTCCCGCGGCATACCTTAAATTCAAGGATCACCGCATTTTCAGCGCTGTCCTGCTGATACAGGATAAGATCGCTGCGTCCGGTGCCTGTCTCACGGTTCGATACCATTTTATAATATATATTGTTCGCCAAAAGCCCGGCTATAAGACCGTGATAAAACTGTTCCGCGTTGTCGTAATAGCTTATGCTCTTCTTCAAAAGCTCCGTTATGATATCTGCAAAGCCTTCCGCGTCTCCCGCAAGCAGAGCCTTGTACAGCTCGTCTCTGTTCACCGCAGACTTGTACGTATTGAAATACTCTATTATGATCTGCTTATAGCAGCTCAATATCTCCACATTCGGTATCACAAGCGA
>DVNB01000079.1 GCA_018714695.1 Candidatus Ornithomonoglobus merdipullorum
CTCTTTATTAAACTTTAATGTGTTGTAGAGTATATTCCATGTATTTTAATGATCTTAAGTCACGGAAATATTTGTAAAATAAAAAAGGAGCAAACCGAAATGAATTCAAATGAGAAAATCAAAAATGCTGAAGAGCTTGAGTTTAATGAAAAAAATTGACTAAATAACTATTCTACGGTATCCTTATGATTGTGCCTATATCGGCAAGTTTGCCGGTGTTAAGACATACTATCTTAACACCGGCATTTTTGCAAAAACCGGTTATCGAATCGCGGTTGCGATGGGTTCGTATATCGCCATTGAACGCAAGAAGATCGTCTTCGAGCAAGCCGGATGCGCCGCCGATAAATCCGTTCATGCCGTAAAGCTCAATATCACAGGGATCAATCTTCAATACGTTCAGTCCGCGCTTTTTTAATAAATTATACATACCCTCATCGGCTGTGATCGCCGAAGTCTCATTGACCACACAAATGCTGCATTTTGCATAACCCTGTTTAGCGTCTATTATCTCATGTCCGGCATCAATATGCTCCGAAAGGATCTCCGGCGCAGTGTTTGCCATCTTGCAGACGGCAAAACGTCCTACGGTGCAGGTATTGTACGCGATATCGCACGGATATTTTTCGCCTATCGGAAGGCTTCCGCAGGTCACCTCTATATCAAGCTTTTCCTTATAATATTCATATACCTCCGGCGCGCATACGGCTTTGCCGTTTACAATATGAAGCTGCATATCGGCATGCCCCTTTACTTCGTCATATAATGCCGGTACAGGCAGCGTCGGTATCGTTTCATATCCGAGCTCCGTGAGCGCCGATACAGCTTGCTTGTCAGTTCTGTAGTCAATAACGACCTGTTTTTTCATTGGCCTCCCCTTTTTGAGTTTACATAACTTATTTACATAAACTTATTTTATCATTTCTTCAAATTCGTCCTCGCTTATGACCGTTACACCCAAGCTCTGAGCCTTCGTGAGCTTGCTCCCCGCTTCGGCTCCGGCAAGCACATAGCTTGTCTTTTTAGATACGCTCGATGATGTTTTTCCGCCGAAGCCTTCTATTATCTTCGCGGCATCCGAACGCTTGTAGTTTTCAAGTGTACCGGTCAAAACGAATGTCTTGCCTTCAAAGCGGTTATCTCCGCTCTCTTCCTCGGAGTCCACACAGTTTACCCCCGCAGCCTTTAACCGCTCAACAAATTCTCTGTTCTGCGGCTGTTTAAAGAACTCCTCTACCGATTCAGCCATTATCCCGCCGAAATCATATATTTCCGCCATTTTTTCGGCGTCTGCCTCCATAAGCGCATCTATGGTCTTGTACTCTTTCGCAAGCGTCTTGGCAGCCTTTTCTCCGATATGCCGTATGCCCAGTCCGAATATAAGCCTGTAGAGCGGATTCGACTTCGAGCGTTCAAGAGATGCGCGCAGATTTTCCGCCCATTTGTCACCGAAGCCGCGCAGCTCTGCGGCAGCCTTGAAATCCAGGTAATACAGATCGGCTGCGTTCTCTATAAATCCGTTTTCAACCAATTTTTCAACGTTTGATGCACCGAGCCCGTCTATATCCATAGCATCCCTCGAAACAAAATGGATTATGTTTCTGAGCCTCTGTGCCGGACAGTTTATACCTGTGCAGCGGTACGCAGCCTCGCCCTCTTCTCGTATGACCTCTGCGCCGCACTCGGGACAGTATTTCGGCATCTCAAATATCTTTTCGTCTCCGCTGCGGTCCTCCTTTAACACCTCGACGACCGCAGGTATTATATCGCCCGCTTTTTCTACAACAACAGTATCGTTTATGCGGATATCCTTCTCACGGATATAATCTATATTATGAAGCGTGGCACGGGAGACATTCGAGCCCGCTATCCTCACGGTTTCAAGTATAGCAAGCGGCGTCAATACTCCTGTTCTTCCGACCTGTATCTTTATGTCTTTTATTACCGTTGTCTGGCGTTCGGCAGGATACTTATACGCTATTGCCCATTTTGGAAATTTCGAAGTGGAGCCCAAAAGCTCCCGCGCCGCAAAATCATTCACCTTTACGACCGCTCCGTCTATTCCGAAACCGAGCTTATCGCGTTCCTCGCCTATGCGAATTATCTCGTCATATGCATCTTCTATTGTCCTGAACACACGGTCGTTTAAGATCGTTTTGAATCCGAGCCTTTTTAAAAGCCGCAGACCTTCTATATGTGAGCCCACTTCAACGCCTTCGATCCGCTGGATATTAAACACGAATATATCGAGATGCCTTTTTGCCGTTATCTTTGAATCCTGCTGCCTTAACGAGCCGGCGGCTGCGTTTCTCGGATTTGCAAAAAGCGGCTGCTCAGTCTCTTCCAAAAGGGCGTTCAGCTTTTCAAAGCTCTCCTTTGACATGAACACCTCTCCGCGCACCTCCAGGTACGGCACAGGCTCACGCAGACGAAGCGGTATTGTTCGTATCGTCTTTACATTTTCGGTTATATCCTCTCCTGTGATACCGTCGCCGCGCGTAGAGCCGCGAACCAGCTCACCGTTTACGTATTCAAGCGATACCGAAAGGCCGTCGATCTTGTGCTCGACAACATATTCCGGATCCTGCACTACCTCGCGTACGCGTCTGTCAAAGTCAAATATCTCCGATCTTGTAAACGCCTTTTGAAGACTTTGCATCGGTACGGTATGCGTCACCTCCGGAAAGGCGGAGACCGGCTCGCCGCCGACACGCGTTGTCGGAGAATTATCCTTTTTATATTCCGGATACTTCTCTTCAAGTGTTTCAAGCTCGCGCAGCATATCGTCAAACTCGAAGTCGCTTATCTCCGGCGCATCCTCAACATAATATTTGTAATTGTGATAGTTTATAAGCTCAGTGAGCTCGGCAATTCTTTCCTTCGGATCCATTGTATCCTCCCATTTTGTTATTTCGGTTTACATAAATCAATTATGCAAACTATTATCTTCGTTCGTGCCAAAAGCGTATCCGCTGCCGTAATACTGCGGAACATCTCCGACTATGACCGTTTCGGCGATCGGCACCGATGTTTCTATTCTCTCTGTTTCGTGAAGCAAATATCCCGAGTAAAGCATATCTACCGTAACATCCAGATATATCTTATGCTTAACTTGGTTGATCCCCACCGAAACGAATTCCTCGTCAAACTTGCCGTTTACAACACTTATAGGCACCACCTTGACCGGGATGTTCGGTCCGAGAGATGAAAGCAGATAGTACCCGGTGAGACTTCCCAGAGGGATATTGAGATATGCCGGATAATCGTCGCTTAAGGCACTCTGAATATTTATAAGAAGCTTTGATTTTATAAGGTTAATGCGCGCAGTATTTGCTTCGATGGCTGTTATGCTCTCGGAGCTGTCGGAGATGATCTCAAAAAACTCTGCAAATTCCTCGGTCTCGGCAAGCTCTATAACACATTCGCCGACGAGATCGGTAAACGCGGTATTTGAATAATTTGAGGACTGCGCCACAAACGCAGGCTCGGCGCGTTTCAGGAACACATGCGTTCCGAGCGCCGCGAGCGCGAAAACAGCCGTTACAGCAGCACAGGCCTTAAAGCGCCGTCCCCTTCTCTTCCCCATTCCGAGCCGCATAAGATCACCTCCGCAGAAAAAGTCACAGCATATACTATGACTTTGCGCCGCGATTTGTGTCAACTCAAAACATGGGCTGCAAAGCTTACTGCCCCGCAGCCCTTATAGGATTTATCTCTGTTTTGTATCTATCTCTTCTTTTATCATCTTGATAAACTCGTCGATATCCATACTGCCCATGTCGCCCTTCTTTCTGGAGCGTACCGATATGGCTCCGTTTTCGATATCCTTGTCACCTATTACTATCATATACGGGACCTTCTCAAGCTGCGCTTCGCGGAGCTTGAAGCCGAGCTTCTCGTTTCTGTCGTCGATCTCTACCCTTATTATGCCGTTCTCCTCAAGCTTCTTCTTGAACTCATAGGTATAATCAAGATGCCTGTCCGCGATAGGCAGGAGCTTGAGCTGAACCGGTGCGAGCCATGTCGGGAACGCGCCCGCGTACTTCTCGATAAGGAGCGCAAGCGTTCTCTCGTAGCAGCCAATCGATGTTCTGTGGATGATATACGGATTCTTCTTCTTTCCGTCACGGTCAACATACTCCATTCCGAACTTCTCTGCAAGCATCTGGTCGATCTGGATAGTTATGAGCGTATCCTCCTTGCCGTGGACGTTCTTTATCTGGATGTCAAGCTTAGGTCCGTAGAACGCAGCCTCGCCTACACCGATCTTATATTCAAGACCGAGATGGTCAAGTATCTTTTTCATCGTACCCTGCGCCTCATCCCACTGCTCCGGAGTGCCTATATACTTCTCACGGT
The DNA here is from genome assembly GCA_018714695.1 of Candidatus Ornithomonoglobus merdipullorum. Classification (GTDB taxonomy): domain Bacteria; phylum Bacillota; class Clostridia; order UBA1381; family UBA1381; genus Ornithomonoglobus; species Ornithomonoglobus merdipullorum. The sequence goes on from DVNB01000079.1 coordinate 4,360, forward strand.
CGTTGGGATCCCACTGTGAGAATCTGAACGATACATCCTCATACAGACCAAGTGTCTGAAGCATATACTGTACAAGCTCAAGACAGCCTCTGAACTCGTCCTCAAGCTGCTCGGGTGTACACATGAGATGTCCCTCGGAGATAGTGAACTGACGAACTCTTATAAGACCGTGCATCTCGCCCGATGCCTCGTTTCTGAAAAGCGTCGAGGTCTCGTTTAGTCTCATCGGAAGATCTCTGTACGATCTGCCGCGGTTAAGATATGCCTGATACTGGAACGGGCATGTCATCGGACGCAGAGCGAATACCTCCTTGTCCTTTTCTTCGTCGCCCAATACGAACATGCCTTCCTTATAGTGATCCCAGTGACCGGAAAGCTTGTAAAGATCGCTCTTTGCCATGAGCGGCGTCTTTGTGAGCTGCCAGCCGCGCTTCTGCTCTTCATCCTCAACAAAACGCTGGAGTATCTGTATAATGCGCGCGCCCTTCGGGAGCAGTATCGGGAGTCCCTGTCCTATAAGATCACTCGTTGTGAACAGCTCAAGCTCACGGCCAAGCTTATTGTGGTCGCGCTTCTTTGCCTCCTCAAGCTGCTCAAGATGCTCCGTGAGCTCATCCTTTGTGAAGAATGCCGTTCCGTAAACGCGTGTGAGCATCTTATTGTGCTCGTCGCCGCGCCAATACGCGCCTGTCGCCGAAAGAAGCTTGAACGCCTTTACCTTTGAGGTGTATCTCACATGCGGTCCCGCGCAGAGGTCGGTGAATTCACCCTGCTTATAGAACGAGATGACCTCACCCTCGGGAAGCTCGTTTATGAGTTCTACCTTGTACGGCTCGTCCTTCATCAGCTCAAGAGCTTCGTCTCTGGGAAGCTCAAAGCGCTCTATCTTGAGATTATCCTTTACGATCTTCTTCATCTCTTTCTCAATAGCGTCAAGATCCTCACGCGTAAATGGAGTCTCTACGTCGAAATCATAGTAAAAGCCCGTGTCGATCGGGGGACCTATCGTGAGCTTTGCCTCCGGAAACAGACGCTTTACCGCCTGTGCAAGGATGTGCGCCGCGCTGTGGCGCAGTGTTTGCAGTTCGTTCATTTCTACAGCCATTGTTATTCTTCCTTTCATAAATGAATTGTGTGATGCTTTCCTGCTGTATCCTGCACCCGGAAAATAAAAAAACTCCGGGGCAAATACAACGTATCTGCTCAGGAGTGCATAATACACGGTTCCATCCTGATTACGGCAAGCGCCGTCACTCAATCATTATCGTTAACGCAGATTCACGGTGGATTTACTGAGACTTGCGTCCGTTCTGCCACTGCTCAAAAGTGGTGTTCACCCTCGCCGCTCACGGGAACACTTCCAGCCGCGATGTTCCCTCTCTTTGAAAGCTTCCGCAAAGGCTACTGTCTTTCTCATCGCATACGGTCATTCCGACCTTCATTGAAATTATTATACCACCGTGATTTTGTTTTGTCAAGCGGATTTTCAAAAAAAATTTGCAGGGTGCGAAAAAGGAGCCGCAAACGCGGCTCCTGCGCAAAATCAACTATCAAACACCGGTTATCCTGTTATAAGGAAAAATCCTATAACAACGATTCCAAGTATTATCCTGTACCATCCGAACGAAGTAAAGCTGTGCTTTCTTACATAGTTCATCAAGAACTTTATAGACGCAAGCGATACGAGATATGCAACGGCCATTCCCGTTAAAAGCACCGCGATCTCCGTTCCCGTCATATCCATACCGGCAGTGACTATCTTTAAAAGGCTGACGCCGAACATTACCGGGATGGCAAGGAAGAACGAAAACTCCGCCGCAACTCCCCTTGAACAGCCGGCGATCATTCCGCCGAGGATCGTGGAGCCTGAGCGCGACGTGCCGGGGACTATGGAGAGCACCTGAAACGCGCCTATCAAAAGCGCTGTTTTATAGCTCATATCCCTTATACTCGTTACCGTAGTCTTTTTATGTATACGCTCAACGATTATGAACGCTATACCGTAAAGTATCAGCATCGCCGAGACAACTTCCCAGTTCTCGAAATGATCCATGAAGTCATTCAAAAGCAGCCCTATTACCGCTGCGGGAAGGCATGCAGCGATAACCTTGAACCACATCTGCCACGTCTCGCTCTTTTCAGCCTTCGTCTTCTTCGGTGAAAACGGGTTGAGGCGGTGGAAATACAGCGTCACTACCGCCAGTATAGCGCCGAGCTGTATAACGTAGAGATACAGATCCGTCGCGGTAAACGATGCCTCCGGATCAGTGTTTCCTATGAGCTCGTTCAGAAGTATCATATGCCCCGTGGAGCTTATCGGCAGCCATTCGGTTATACCCTCAACGATACCCAGTATAATTGATTTTACAAATTCAAATATCATTTACTTATCCAATCCCTTAACATAATTTATGATTATATTCGCAGCAGTCTTTATACCGAGCTTGCATGTGTTAAGACACATATCATAGTTTGACATCGAACCCCAGTCGCGGTTCGAATAGTAGCTGTAATAGATACGGCGCTGCTTGTCGGTCTTTATAACACGATCCTTAGCCTGACGTTCTGTGATATTAAATGTCTCCTTCACACGTCTTATGCGGAAATCCTGATCCGCATATATAAACACGTTCAAAAGATCCACATTTTTCGCATCGTCAAGCACATAATCGGCACAGCGTCCGACTATAACGCAGTTATCGCGTCCCGCGACATCCTTTATGACCTGAGACTGAGCTATAAACAGCTTGTCGTTCAGCGGCATCTCATAATAGAGCGGACCCGTTATGCCCCTTAACGAATAGTTGCCGCTCGCAAGCGAATAGAGAAAGCTTGAAGTAGCCTTTTCGTCAATGTCGTCGACCGCCTCCTTGGAGATGTTGCTCTTTTTTGCAGCGATCTCAACGAGCTCCTTGTCATAGAACTTGTAGCCCAGCGCCTCCGCGACCATCTGTCCTATGTCGTGTCCGGCTGAGCCGTATTGTCTGCCGATGGTTATAACTCTTGTCATAAATTCCTCATTCCTTTCATTGTTTTTTATTTAATGCGCATCCGCGCTAAGAGTCTGGGTTTATCGTAACATTTTCCTTGTATTCAACGTAATAATCGTTTATTTTTGCTACGTAGTGGCGTGTTTCGGGAAACGGTATATGCTTTAAGGTTTCTCCGTCCGAGCTGTACTCGGAGTTCTGAAGCCATTTATCCACATTTCCCATACCGGCGTTATATGCCGCAAGCGCCGTGTCCACGACCTCATATTTGTCTATGAGACTGCGCAGTACATAGCAGCCTATCCTGATATTCGTCTCAGGCTCCATATAATCATAGTTGCTGAGCCCCAGCTTACCCGCATATTCGTGCGCCGTCTCCTCCGTGAGCTGCATCAGCCCTCCGGCATATGCCGAACGCGCATCGGGCACAAAATTACTCTCCTGCTTTATCACCGCTATCACAAGATACGGATCGAGATCGTTCTCATTGGCATACTTTGTTATATAACTGCTGTACTCTACGGGATATTTAATATTCCTGCTCATCTCAAGTCCGCTTTTTATGCCTATCACAGACATACAGATCATGAATATCACGCAAACCGCAACTAGCAGCCGCCGTCTCGCCCTTTTTCTGCGATTCGCTCTACGCCGATTCTGCCTCTGCCGCAGCTTTGATTTTGTTATAGATGAACTCAATTTGCACTTCCAATCCGCGGTCGTCTCCGCCATCATCCGAATTATTCTCTATTATATGATCTGATCTATCTATATAAAAATTTTCGTCCTCCTGAGCCCCGATTCGTTTTTCCGCAAGCTCACGCGTGAGACCGTCACGCTTCATTATTCGCCTTATACGCACCTCTCTGTCGGCTGTGACCGTGACTACGCACCGGCACAGCTTCATTACGGGGCTTCCTATTATCACCGCGCCGTCTATAGCACAGATGCTCTCCGGCGCCTCCTCTGTTTCTTTTTTTAAATATTCAAATATGTATTTATGTGTTATCTCATTTAAACGCTTGAGCTTCTCCGCATCGGAAAATACGATACCTGCAAGCGCTGCTCTGTCAAGAGTGCCGTCGCAGCGTATTATCCCGTCTCCGAAGCTCTCCTTAAGCTCTGCCAAGCACCTGCTCCCCTTCTCGGTCACAGCCCGCGCCGCCTTGTCCGCATCGGCTACATATACGCCGAGTCTGCGGAAAATATCGCTTACGGTCGATTTTCCGGCGCCGCTGCCGCCTGTGATAGCGAAAATGTATTTACCCTTCATATGTTCTCTATCTGCCAATCTATCGCGCCTCTGCCTTCCCTTTCGAGTATTTTATTTGCAAGCTTGAAATGCCCGCATCCGAAAAAGCCGCGTGACGCCGAGAGCGGACTCGGATGCGCCGCAGTCATTATAACATGCTGCGGATTGGTTATAAGGCTCATCTTCTCCTTGGCGTTATTTCCCCACAGCATGAATATCACCGGTTCCTCACGCTCGTTCAGAAGCTCTATTATCCTGCTTGTGAACTGCTCCCAGCCCTTATTCCTGTGTGAGTTTGCAGCGCCGTCGCGCACAGTGAGCGAGGCATTCAGGAGCATCACGCCCTGCTTTGCCCACTTTTCCAGATAGCCGTTGTTCGGTATATAGCATCCGAGCTCGTCATGGAGCTCTTTATATATGTTTACGAGCGAGGGCGGTATCTTAACACCCTTTTTTACCGAAAATGCCAGACCGTGAGCCTGATTCGGCTCATGATACGGATCCTGACCGAGGATCACGACCTTTGTATCATGGTACGGAGTCCATTTCAAGGCGTTGAATATATCATACATATCGGGATGTATGATATGATTTTTATACTCGTCCGCCAGAAATGCGCGGAGCTTTTTGTAATAATCCTTCTCGAATTCGTCCGCAAGCAGCTCATCCCAATCGTTACCTATATTGACCATTTATCTTCCGCTCCGTTCGTATTTTGTGTTTATAAATATTATAGCATAGATCCCGGGCAATATCAAGCCATATTTAATAAATTTAAATTATCACTTTCTGTGCTTTATTATATATTCTGTCTCGCCGACAGAAAGCCCGTGCTTTAATGCAATGGCTGCGATCCGCATACCGCGTTCGTGATCGGCAATGACCGCATCCTCTTTTGACGCCATGCCCGCGGGAGCGTCAGCCGTGCCTTTTTCGGCAAGGAAACGTTCTATCTCCGCGAGAACTGCTTTTCCGTATCTGTTCGCCTTCGTTTCGCCGATACCGGCAACACGCAGGAGCTCGCTTTTGCTTCTCGGCATCTGCCTGCATATATCCCTTAATGTGTTGTCTCCGAATACGACATACGGGGGTACTCCCTGCGTCTTTGCGATGCGCATACGCATCTTTCTTAAAAGCTCGAAAAGCTCCGCGGATACATCTCCGTACGCCTGCTTTTGTCTGCGCTCTGACGGATCCGGTTTCTTCTTTCTCAGCGGCAGATGATCAAGCGTCTTTTCCGTAACACCGATACACTCGGAGCAATTGCCGCATGGCTTATAACGCTTTTCTCCGAAATAATTGAGTATATAATTCCTCAGACAGCCGTTTTCGGTGCAGTAGCCTATCATTCTGTTCATACGGTATATATCCTTGGAACGGATCCGCTCCCGCATTTCTTCCGAAAGCTCATCGTTTCTCTCACCGTGATCGATAAAGAATCTTATCGTAAATATATCCTTCGGACTGTACAGAAGTATGCAGTCGGCATTAGAGCCGTCACGCCCAGCGCGTCCCGCCTCCTGATAATAGTTTTCTATATTCTTTGGCATATTATAATGTACAACGAATGATACATTAGACTTGTCTATACCCATTCCGAATGCGTTCGTGGCTATCACTACGGGCTTTCGGTCATATATGAAATCATCCTGATTTCTCTGCCGTTCCTCCGACGAAAGCCCGGCATGATAACGTGTCACGTCAAGTCCCATGAGAGACAGCGTGTCGTAGAGCTCGTCCACCGCTTTTCTTGTGGAGCAGTATATTATACCGCTTTTCCCCTTGTGCGAGAGCAGTATATCAGTAAGCTCATCAAACTTCCCGCTCTTAGTATTCGGACGTCTCACTTCAAAATATAAATTCGGCCTGTCGAACCCTGTTGAGAGTGTGAAAGGATCATTGAGCCCCAGTATTTTCACTATATCGGCGCGCACCTCTCCTGTCGCGGTCGCGGTGAACGCGCCTATCACCGGCCGCTTTGGCAGCTTCTTTATGAACTCCGGTATCTTGAGATAGCTCGGTCTGAAATCCTGTCCCCACTGCGAAACACAGTGCGCCTCGTCTACAGCTATATACGATATGTCAAGCCTTTTGCATATGCTCACAAACGTTTCGTTTTCCAGCCGCTCCGGCGCGACGTATATTATCTTATACATCCCCGCGGCGATATTTGCGAGAGCCTTTCTGCACTGTCCCTCGGTCAGAGAGCTGTTGTAGAACGCGCCGCGTATGCCCGACTGCACCAAAGCGCTGACCTGATCCTTCATGAGCGAGATGAGCGGCGAGACAACGAGTGTGATACCGTCCGCCATGAGCGCAGGTATCTGATAACAGATCGATTTTCCGCCGCCGGTCGGCATTATGCCGAGCACATCCGAGCCTCCGCATAGATTCTCTATTATCTTTTCCTGCCCTTCTCTGAAGTTTTCGTGCCCGAAATATCTTTTAAGAAGCGCGCGAGCCTGTTCTTTATTCGAAAACGATTCCATACATGATTATCCTCTGTAAATATTTATTTAAATAGGGTAGACGGAGGGCAATAGCCCTCCACCTCCCGTTGCACCGTACGTACGGGTCTCGTATACGGCGCTACACAACTGTAGATGTTACT
>DVNB01000080.1 GCA_018714695.1 Candidatus Ornithomonoglobus merdipullorum
CAAAGCAGCAGCTTCTTCTGGTCGAAATCCGAAAAATTCTTAAAGAGTATCCGGATAATGATAACTATGGGTCGCGCCGTATGCACACAGCATTGGCACAGAGAGGGATTCATGTCAGCGTAAGGACAGTGTACAGAGCAATGAAAGCTGGGGGATATATTCATAAATACCGAAAGCCACATGGCATAACAAAGGCAACGACGGAAACTCAGGAAAGAGAAAATTTAATAAAAAGAGATTTCAAGTCGGATGCACCCATGACAAAGTTGCTCACTGATATTACAGAAGTGTCTTGCGCTGATGGGAAGCTTTATTTATCGGCAGTGTTGGATTGCTTTAATGGAGAGATCGTAGCATTTCAAATGCATGACAACATGAAGAAAGAGCTGTGCATAGATACGGTAAGGCAAATCGTTAACAGATTCGGCAGATTGCAGGATGTCATATTGCATTCTGACAGAGGCAGTCAGTACACGAGTGAGGCGTATAGAGAAGAACTGAAGAGACATGGGATAATCCAAAGCTTAAGCGGCACCGGACATTGCTTCGACAATGCACGAATGGAGAGCTTTTTTGCAACATTAAAAAAGGAAAAATTATACCGAATTCCTACATACAGAATGACACGAGAAGAAGTTAAGAGCATCATTTTCCGATATATTACGATCTATTATAACAGGCTACGAATTAATACGGCTAATCCGGATGGGTTATCGCCTGTAAAATATCGGGAATGGTATGAAAAGCAACCGACAGCGAGCGTGGCGTAATGCCGATTGCAATCGCTGACGAAGAGTATACACATTTTCGAAATATCGTCAAGCTTAAAACAAGCGCCTATGGCGAGCTTGACAGTATTCCGAAAATGTGTGAGGAGCAGTTACAGCGATTGCAATCGGCAAACTGCACAATAATCGATAAGGAATTTTGGGTGTTTTTTAGACTGCACGATTCTTGACAATTCCAATATCGGACCGAACGCGTTTCCCGATGGGATGTACGAATTAGATGATTTCACCCTGCCGGAAAGCGTCACCTATATTGACGATGTTCCCAACGGACACCGGGGCGTCCCCAAAAGCGCCCTGCGCGATTTGCCTGACGCCCTGACCTATATCGGCATGAATGCGTTTGAAAGCGATTATCAAATCGACATCGGCTATCTGGAAATCCCCAACAGCGTGAAGTATATCGGGCAAAAGGCTTTTGCCCATATCAATACCGGCTCATCCCAAAAAATGGACGTCCGTCTGCCGGACAGTCTGGAATATATGGACTGGGCGGCGTTTACGAATAACAACATCGGCCAGATCACCAACTGGTCAGCCGCCATCACCACATGGGAGGACTTTTTGTATGGCTGCCAGATGGACGCCCTGACATTGCCGGATACCATCCTCAATGTCCATAGTCTGACGTCGAGTGCTATTCCCATCATAAACCTGAACCGGGTAAAGGTTGTAGAAGGCTTTTACGGCTATGGGGGCGTTGATATATTATCTTATGACGCCATCCAGCCGGGCAGCGGAACCATCCTGATGCCCAATGCGGAACGGGTGTTCCCCAATACCCATATCGGCGGCGCTGGCGCAGGCGTGGTGGCCATACCCAATATGGATGTTTACGTCCCCTTCAACGGCGTTGATGAAGGCTTTGATGAGCATTTGAAGGTTGTCATCTTTGATGAATCCATGCTGGAAGGGCTGCCCTCTGCGCCGTCAAGCGTCGCGCCAATGGTCGGCTCCTTTACCGATGTGCGGACGAACAACTGGTTTGCAGGCGCGGTGGAGTACGTGGTGAATAACGGCCTCTTTTCCGGCGTGTCGGACACCTCGTTCGCGCCCAATGACCCGGTAACCCGCGGTATGCTGGTGACGGTGCTGTGGCGGGCCGCGGGCGAGCCTTCGGCAAGTGCAAGCGCCTTTGCGGACGTACCGGCGGATGCGTGGTACGCCAAGGCGGTGGCATGGGCGAACGTCAACGGCATTGTACAGGGCTATGACGCCTCCACCTTTGCCCCGGACGACCGTATCACCCGCGAGCAGCTTGCCGCCATTTTCCAGCGGTATGCGGGCTTTAAGGGTATGGAAACTTCCGGGCGCGGCGACCTGTCGCAGTTCGGCGACACGGGCGCGCTGTCAAACTGGGCGCAGGAGGGCGTGTCCTGGGCGGTCGGCGCAGGGCTCATCTCCGGCAAGGGCGACGGCGTCCTTGACCCGCAGGGTGCTACCACCCGCGCAGAAGCCGCAGTGATTTTGCAGCGGTTTTTGGAAAAGTAATAAATAATACGCCTTCGCAAACGAAGGCAGAAAGATACAGCGAAAGCCGTTCGCAGGAAGGTTTTACTTTCCTGCGGACGGCTTTTTTCTTTTTTTCGCCGGCTTTTTAATCAGCGTGCGCCCCTCTTGATTTGAGGCTATAAGAAATCTATTCTGAAAAATTTTCAACTTTTTTTCATTTTCGGGTTGCCAAAAAAGCAGCTTTTGCACTCCTTAAATGAAAGGGAAAAACAACACCGACTTTCGCAAAGAAAGGAGGTGAGAAAATGAAAAAATCCAAGTCTTATGAGGAGCGCATACAAAATCAATTCGGCGGTTTTTGCACCCGTGTTTTGAAGAACGAAGCAAAATACATCTATCGGGAATTAAGTAATCAGGCGGTAAAAGAAAAGCCGCTGGGCGAACTTTCTGATAAAGAACTTTCCGAATTGGCGGTATACGATAATTACTTTAATTCGGAGCATGTATTCAATGTTCACGGAAAAGAAGTAGTTGTCAACGGCGATTTTCTGGCGGAAGCGTTGGAAAAACTTCCGGCGGATAAAAGGGACGTCATTCTGCTGTCATACTTCCTTGAAATGACGGACGCTGAAATCGGGAAAGAACTTGACACAGTAAGACAAAACATTTCAAAACGCCGTGCCTACATACTGAAACTGATGCGCAAATATCTGGAAAAGGAGGGTTTTGAATGGCCGCAAACGTGAAAAATCTGCCTTTATCGGTTATTTTTGCCGCAAAAAGCGGTGACGGACAGGCTTTAGGCGCTGTATTAAACCACTACCAGCGGTACATACGCAGTTTGGCGACAAGAACGCTTACAGACGAATGTGGAAACAAAGTTTATTATGTTGATGAGGAAATACGCCTGCGTCTGGAAGCACGGTTGATTTACTGCATTGTAGCAGATTTCAAAATCTTGCCGGTATAACATTCCGAGGCGGGAGCACGTTTCCCTTTCCGTGCTCCCTGCCTTGGTTATCATTCCGTAAAAGCACATTTTAAGAAATGTGTTTTTACAGGCTGATAAATGCCGATTGTTCTTTGACAAAGAAAGCGGATTTTCCGCAGAATAGGCAAACAAACACATTCCGTCCGTGCCGAGCTTTACAGAAAATGCGCCGAGACGTCAGGACAAACGATTTTTGTTTCATCATTACCCCCCTTTCTTTTTATCTGTCCTAAGACCGAGCGAGAACCATTTTACCGTAATTGCAGGATTGGCAGCCTGCAAGCCATGACGCACAGACGGTATAATGATACTCCCGCCTTGAACGCGTCACGGCATTGGGCGGCTGGACGAGAACCGTGCAGGGGTGCCTGCGACAATGTATGAAATACATTGCGCAAGCCCGTGGAGCGCAGCCGGCGCCGTTTGTATTTGCTGTAACTATATTTGTAATAGTGTACTTGCTGTCTTTCATAAGATGTATTATCTCTTTCTCACAGGAGGTATCCAAATGAACGACAATATGGCATATTTAACTGATACAAGTAAAATATCTATAGATAAAATGAATTTTATAATCACAAATTTTCGCCCTAAACATTCAGATAAATATAAAGAAATAAAGTCTGAAATAGAAAGAAAACTTTTTGATGTTTTCAAAAAGTATGCAATTAGGCATTGAAAGTTATGATATAGCGCGTTATAATATGAGTAATATGGGCGGCTCATATCATAACATCGTTATGGAGGTATACGATGTTTGACGCTATATATACACGACAATCTATTGACAAAGCGGACAGTATATCAGTAGAAAGTCAGCTTGAATACTGCAAGTATGAGACACGCGGTAATCCGTATAAAGTATATTCAGATAAGGGATACAGCGGCAAAAATACTAACCGTCCCGGTTTTGAAGAAATGATGAGCAACATTAAGGAAGGCAACGTCTCAAGAGTTATCGTCTATAAGTTAGACCGTATTAGCCGTTCTATCTTAGACTTTGCAAATATGATGGACATATTTGGGCAATACAATGTCGAGTTTGTTTCGTCAACAGAGCGGTTTGATACGTCAACACCTATCGGACGGGCGATGCTGAATATCTGTATTGTCTTTGCACAGCTTGAGCGCGAAACAATACAAAAAAGAGTTGCCGATGCTTATTACTCACGGAGTAAGCGGGGTTTCTATATGGGAGGGCGCATTCCGTATGGTTTCTCAAAAACAAGCACCGTAATAGACGGTATAAAAACGTCTAAATACGTTCCTGTCCCAGAAGAAGCAGAACAAATAAGGCTGATGTATTCTATGTATTCCGACAGTAAACATTCACTTGGTGATATTATTGCATACTTTAATGAACATGGAATAAAAAATCTTCGAGGTGGAATGTGGAGCGTAGGCAGAATCAGCGATATGCTTCGCAATCCTGTATATGTAATGGCAGACGCAGATGTGTATGACTTTTTTATTAGTCAAGGCGCTGATGTGATAAATCCTGTTTCGGATTTTACCGGATATAATGCGTGTTATCTATATCAGGGGAATAAGTCTAAAACAAGAAAGCAGCTTGATTTAACCGATAAGGAAATTGTACTGGCGCCTCATCAGGGGATTGTTTCTTCAAAAGATTGGATAAAATGCCGTTTGCGCTGCTTGAATAACAGACAATCAACGCAAACGTGCAAAGCGAAAACTTCATGGCTGGTCGGCAAAGTAAAATGCGGAAAATGCGGTTATGGTCTTACGATTGTGAAAGCAAATACGAAATGGCACAGATATTTTGTATGTGCGACATCTCTCGCAACAAAAAAAGCGAATTGTCAAGGTACAGGCGGCACAGTTTATGCTGATGTATTAGAAGATTATATTATAAAGGCGATTCGAGAAAAATTATCAGAATTCAAAACGCTTACTTATCAATCCGAACAAAAAAGCAAGCCAAAAGTCAATGAAAATAAAATACGTTTGTCTGAAATAGACAAAGAGATTGACGATCTGCTTTCCAAAGTGGTCGGGGCAAATACTGTTTTAATGGAATACATCAACAAAAAGGTTGAACAGTTAGATACAGAGAGAAAAAATCTTCAAGAAGAAATAGTATCACTTACCCATAACCAAAATGCAAAAGATATAGAAACAGTAACCAACCACGTTGAAACTTGGGATAGTATCAGCTATGAAGATAAGCAATCTGTTGTTGACACATTGATTAAAGTTATACGTATTGCCGACGGCAATATAGAGATAACTTGGAACATTTAAGGCGTATTTATATAACGCCGTTTTTTAAGATATTTTTACTTGTATCATTCTGTTTCGGTGAAGCGCTCGATAAACTGCAGTGCAGGATGACACATAAGCCTGTGAAGGGGAAGGGAATAAAAAGCTGTTGATTTGAATCAAGTACAATGACCGGGGAGCGGTGGTAAATTTGATTTACTGCGGCTTCTCGGTCTTTTGTGCTTTTTATCAATTAAATGTTGCATGAATACGATAAATGTGATACAATATAAGAGACGACTTTTGACTGTTTGTGACGTAATTGCTGAATTGTGAGCGGAGGCATTGATATGTATAATAAACATTTGGAAACATTTATTGTGGTTGCGGATCTGGGGAGCTTTGCAAAGGCGGCTGACGCTTTGTACATATCTTCGACCGCGGTGATAAAGCAGATAAATCTTTTGGAACAGGAGCTTGATCTGCAGCTTTTTGAGCGCACTCACCGCGGAATACGTCTTACCAAGGCGGGGGCGCTCAATATATGGAGACGCAAAATATATTATCCAATATTCAAAGGATTCGATAACACGGGCGAACAATGCGATGCAGGGTGAGGAAAAGATCATACGCATCGGCAGCTCGCTCATGACACCGGCGCAGTTTATATTGGAGCTGTGGCCGCGCATAAAGGAGCATTGCCCGGAAATGAAGTTTCGTATGGTGCCGTTTGAGAATACGCCTGAGAATGCGCGTGAGATACTTGGTAATCTCGGGACAAATATAGATATAGTTGCGGGCTGGTATGATGATAATTTTCTTAAAACACGCGGCTGTGCTGCGCTGAAGCTGGATGATGATCCGATCTGCTGCGCAATATCGGTAAGCCATAGACTTGCCTTTCGCGACAGCCTGAAAATTTCGGATCTGCGCGGTGAACACGTGATGCTCATAAGACGCGGATGGAACAGATATACCGATGCGATCAGGGACGAGCTCTGGACGGAGCATACGGATATAGATGTTACGGACGTACAATTTTTTAATCTTGAAGCCTTTAATCAATGTGAGAGCAATAATTGTCTGATGTTTGGGTTCAAAAAATGGGAAAATGTTCATCCTCTTCTCAGGTTTGTCCCTATAGAATGGGAATACACGATACCATTCGGAATTTTCCATTCAAAAAAGCCGTCTGCACATGTCAATGAATTTTTAAAAGCCGTATCTAAAGTATACGGAGCATAACATCAGCTGCCTGCCCGGATCCTGTCCGGACGGGCTTTTTTGCGCAAACCTTTTGGTTATTACGGAGAAACAAAATGATACTTCTGTTTACATGCGAACGGTGATATAATTATGCTCGGAAGGAGTGATACGTAATGAAGATGAAAAAATTGCTTGCGGCGGCAGCTGTTTTTTCTGCCGCGATAGCGGCAGCACATTGTGCCGCTGCCGAGGATATAACGTTTCATAGCGATCCCACACCGACACAAAGCCAGACGATATTGCTTTGGGACGAGGGAAACATTCCTGCGGAAACTGTTTGGTCCGATTCGAATCCAAGCGGTGATCCTGAGGACTTTATGCCGAACATGATAAGTGTTCCCGCAGAGGGAAGTGAGATAAAAGGCGCCGTAATGATAAGTCCCGGAGGCGCATTTCAATACAGAAGCCCCGCGGAAGGAATACCGGTCGCAGAGGAGCTGAGCAAGCTGGGATATCAATGCTTTGTTGTAAATTACAGACTGCGTCCTTATACTCAGGAGGAAGCGGCGCTCGATTTGTCCCGCGCAGTGCGCTATGTTCGTGCTCATGCCGATGATTACGGAATAGACCCGGCTGATATAGCTGTCATGGGGTTCAGCGCGGGTGGGATATTGAGCGGTGAGCTTGCGCTTCACTTTCAGGGAGATGTGAATGGGACCGTGCTGGATCCGGATTATGTTCCGGATGAACTCGATGACATTCCGGCGGACGTGGCATCGGTCGGACTTATGTATTCGTTTTACGGCAGACTCAGCGTTGCATCTACAGACGAGGAGGAACTGAGAAATGCAGAGCTTCCGCCTACATATGTGCTTTATGGCTCGAATGAGGTATTTCGCAGTCAGATCGAGGATCAGGTCGAGCTGCTTGAGCGTATAGGAGTGCCTTTTGAACGTCATATCCTGGAAGGCTACGGACATGGCTTCGGAGCACGCGGAGATTGGTTCAACGATTATGACAGATTCCTGACCGAAGTATTTGCGTCTGATGATGAGCTGTTGGAGTCAGAGGCGCCGGTCATAGACGGAAACGTGCTGAGATATTCGGCGGAGGCCGGCGGGGATCCATCGGATACGACCGTTATCGCAGCGCTGTACGATGAGGGAAGGCTTGCGGGAGTTCGTTTGAATGAATATGAAGGTGAGTTTGTACTGGAGCCTGATTCGGAATATATGCTAAAGCTTTTTGCATGGCGCAGCGGCACTATGACTCCTGCCGCAAAAAGTCTGGAATTTGACGGGTTGACGGCAGGCAGCGCGCCGGAGCTTACAGAAATGCTTAATAATGAGCTTGACGGCGAAAACGGGACAATACATTATACATATTATCTCCCTTCGGATTATGATGAGACTAAAAGCTATCCGATGCTTGTAACACTTCCGGGATGGAGCAGCAGATTCAGCACTATCGTAAATACGCCGCTTACCGAAAATGAATATGCCCGGCAGAATGCGGAGGCATGGACAGCAAAGCTTGGCGACATGATAGTATTATCTCCAAATCTCACTGATTGGGGGGATACGTCGGCGCGGCAGACGATCGAGCTGACAGATTATTTTATAAACAATTTCTCGGTTGATAAGGGCAGGATATATGCCGCGGGCTTTTCTGCCGGAGGAGAGACGTTATCACGAGTGATAGATATGCGTCCGGAGCTGTTTGCAGCGTATCTTCATTCGTCATCACAGTGGGACGGAGGCTACGAAAATGCGGCAAGGTACCGTGTGCCGGTCTATATCTGTATGGCGGAACACGATGAATACTATGGCCCGGAGCGTGCGGAGGCAGCTTATGACGGACTTAGAGCTGCATATACGGCGGCAGGGCTGAGTGATGATGAGATCGACAGTCTGCTGGTCCTTGATCTGAAGCCGGATCAGTATTTTTCAAATGATGATTCCGGAAGCTACCATAGCGGCGGACATCTGTTCGCGTGTGACGACAGCATAATAGATTGGATGACAAGCAGATGAGTATAAACCTTTGGGTTTTATCTGGGAAACCAAACGATACTTCCGTTAAAGTACAGGCAATGGTATAATAGATATATAAAGAAAAGACAGGAGGTTTTCCACATGAAGAAACAGATCATAGCATTGATCGCTGCGGCTGCGGTGGCGGCGAGTATGTCCGGCGGCGTGCTGGCTGCCGATACATCCGGCGGTCAATCGGGAACGGAGGTCTATACGAGCATGAGTGACAGCGAGAAAACTGATTTCATAAATGCAAATCTTGATACTCGGCTGCAGCATCTTTCAACGCTCGTGACACTGACTGCGAACAGAGCTTATGACGAGATCGCAGATGCGGTCGCGGCTGCTCTGGAGGACGGCGTTACACCGATCGAGATAAAAGAAGCGATCTATCACAGCGGCGCATACTGCGGATATACAAGAGCGGCAGGCGCTCTTGACGCTGCGGATGCAGCGCTTGAAGCACTCGGGCAGGCAGTACCGTATGACAGCCGCATAACCTCAACGGAGGAGACACGTTACGAGGACGGACTGGCGGTACAGAGAACATTGTTCGGACCGCAGATAGGTACGATAACAGACGATATGAGTCCGAATATGCGTCTCCAGACACGATATCTGTCCGGCATCTGCTTTGGGGATTTCTATAATCGTACCGGGCTTTCACTCTACACAAGAGAATTTTTGACATTCTGTACGATCGCCGGGAACGGCAACTGTGCCGGACAGCTGACGGGACATATAAACGGTAATCTCAGCGTTGGCCATTCAAAGGATATGCTCCGCGCAGCGGTCCTTCTTAATGAGGAATACAACGGAGATGAAAAGACAGAGCTTGCGCTTGAGATGATAGATGCGACGGAGAATGAGGTCGCATCGGATCCGGCTCCGGAGCGTCAGCAGCCGACAGAGACAATAGACACTGATTATACGAGTGATTCCGAGGAGCTTCTCGGTATTATGGAGCATTTTGCGGCAGATGATACGGAGGACTACATCACCTCAAATCTTGATGAACCGACACGGGAGCTCCTTACAGAGGCAGCCATAGCTACGGTAAACGGAACCGAGGTTCCGACATCAGATGATGAGGCTACGCAGCTTCTTATAACGCTTTCCGTTATGACTGCGCAGGGCGGCAGAGAGGCTGATATACCGGAAACGGTTGCAGAGAGCCTTGCCGCAGGAAATACGGCAGATCAGATGCTTGCGATACCGCTTTTGACGGTGCCCTACAACGGCTTCCCGCGTACGCTCAATATGACTTCGGCATTGACATCGGCGATCGATGAAGCGCAGGCGGATGACGCGCAGCCCACAGCTGCCGCGGATGATACTCAGACAACTGTGAAACGTGCGACGATCACGATGCAGATAGGCAATTCGGTTATGACAGTAAACGGCGCCGAGCAAAATATAGACGAAAACGGAACGACACCCGTTATCAGAGAGGACAGGACCTTGCTGCCGGTGCGCGCATTTGTAGAGGGCATAGGCGGTACGGCATCGTGGGATGCAGATACACAGACGGCAGTCCTTTCGTATGATGGGACCGAGATCACGCTGACTATCGGAGCGCGTACTGCATTTGTAAACGGCAGTGAGGAAGCGCTTGATGTGACTCCTGTGATCATTAACGACAGAACTATGCTCCCGATAAGGTTCATAGCAGAAAAATTCGGATATACGGTGCTTTGGAACGACGAGTCGCAAACGGTGACCATCCTTGACGCGGATACGATAGACAATGCGTTCGACCGAGGAGACCTGAATCCGGCGGCGCCGGTATTCACAGGTGTTTCATATATGAACTGGCTTTCGGAATATGATGAGAGCATGGGCATACCGGCGTTCGGACAGGTGACCTTCGAGCCGTGCACAAGGACCGACTGGCACAGCCATGACGGCGGTCAGATACTGCTCGTTACCGAGGGTGTAGGCGTATTTGAAATGGAAGGCGAGCCTGCGCGGCTAATGCAGGCGGGCGACGTCATACTCATCCCGCCGGGGGCAAGGCACATGCACTCTGCAATAAACGACAGCTGGTTTGCACATATCGCAATATCGGTAAATCCCGGAGTCGGAACGACCAATTGGTTTGAACCGGTAACCGATGATGAATACAACGCGGCGATCACGGAGGCGCTTGCTAACGGCACGATACGTGAGCGAGGAGAGACGATGTTCCCGCGCGGCGAGCAGTTCACAGCCGATGGCTACAGCGGCACGGTATACAGGAATCTGCTGGTTGAGAATGATGATGTATTCAACTGTCCGGAGGTGTATAATTACACCTTTGAGCCGGGCGCAAGGACAGCATGGCACAGCCGCGCGGGCGGACAGCTTATCCTTGTCACCGACGGAACAGGTTACTATCAGGAAGAAGGCGGAGATATAAGAGTAGTATCCGCAGGAGACGTTATAGAGACTCAGCCCGGGGTTATGAGCTGGCACGGCGCGGCAAGCGAGGAATTTGCATATATAGCTGTAAACGGCACGACAAACGGCGGCGGTATAACCTGGGGCGACGCGGTCACGGATGAGGAATACGGCACGGTAAGCGCCGGAGAGAATGTGGCTGTGGTTGAGACAACACACGGCGGCGTGCGCGGTTATATCAACAATGGAACATACACATATCATGGCATACCGTATGCTCAGGCAGCGGAGCGCTTCGTTCCGGCGCATGAGGTCAACTGGGACGGCACAAGAGACGCATATACCTACGGCGCTATATCGCCGCAGACGGGTTCGGCAGATCTTCCTACGATGGACGAAAACTGCCAGAATCTCAACATCTGGACACAGGGCATAAATGACGGCGGCAAAAGACCTGTAATGGTATGGCTGCACGGCGGCGGTTTCTCAACAGGATCATCGATCGAGAGTCCGGCATATGACGGAACGAATCTGAGTGAGAAAGGCGACGTTGTAGTCGTATCGATAAACCACAGACTTAATCTTTTAGGACATCTTGATCTTTCGGCATATGACGAAAAGTACAGATATTCGGCAAACGTTGGCATGACTGATATCGTAGCTGCGCTGCAGTGGATACAGGATAATATTGAGCAGTTCGGCGGCGATCCGGACAACGTCACCGTATTCGGTGAATCGGGCGGCGGAGCAAAGGTTCTGGCGCTTATGACGAGCCCTTATGCGGAAGGGCTTTTCGACAAGGGTATAGTTGAGAGCGGTGCAACGGAGAACATGGGCGCGAAATTCACAGACCTTGACGTCAGCAGAAGACTTACCGAGAATATTCTTACAAACCTCGGCGTAACTGCAGACAATATAGAGGCTTTGCAGACGATACCGTATGACGAGCTTGCGGCTGCTTCGGATGCTGCGCTTGTGAGCACGGCAGAGGAGCTTGGAATATACGAGGCGTTCGTTAACGGCTATTCGCTCCTGTGGGAGCCTGTCGTCGACGGTGATTTCCTGCCTACGGGACCGGTGCTTGACAACGGCTTTGCAGAGACAGGACGTGACATACCGCTGCTCATAGGCTCGAACCTGAACGAATGGACAGTATGGAACGGTGCAGAGATGGCAGACCCGAACGCGCCGATGAGTGATGAGGAGCTTGCGGCAAGAATGACTGAGCAGTACGGAGATAATGCCGAAAGAGTCGCATCCGCGTTTGCTGCGGCATATCCGAACGAGCCTGCAACGGAGGCGCTCTATGTGGATTCGACGCTTATAAGGCTGCCGATACTGAAGCTTACGGCGCATAAGGCCGATCAGGGCGGCGCACCTGTATATTCATATATATTCAGCTGGGGAACATCGTATCACACTTCGGAGATACCGTTCGTGTTTGATAATACGGACAGAGTTACCGTGAGCGGCGATCCCGACGAGGCGCGCGTGCTTTCCGAGATGATGAGTCAGGCATGGATAAACTTTGCAAGGACCGGAGATCCGAACGGCGAGGGAGTTCCCGCATGGGAGCCGTATACACGTGAGGGCGGCGCAACGATGATATTTGATAACGAATCATATCTGACGTATAATCACGACAGAGAGCTCCTGTCGATACTTGCTCCCGATTATGTATATTAAGAGAGGTAAACGTTCATGAAAAAGCTTATAAGCATGTTTACAGCAGCGGTGATGTGTGCGAGCATCTCCGCTGCTGCGGAGGCAGCGGGATATCAAGCATCGGTGACATATGAGAATGGAGAGATCACGATAAGCGGTCTTAACGACAGCGCGGAACTCATACATGTTTCTTATTCGGACGAAGTGCCCGACGGCGTGTCGGTAACGGAGGCCGGAAACGGCACGATGAGTGTAAATGCCGAGCCGGGTGACAGATTCTTTCTCTGGGACAGTATCACAGGTATGGTGCCGCTTGCAGATCCTGTGACTGTGCCGGATGAAGCCGATGACGGCGGCGCGCTTGTCGTGTATTTCTCCGCGACCGGGAATACCGAAAGCATAGCGGGATATATCGCGGAAGCGGCGGGCGCTGATATATTTGAATTGACTCCCGTTGAGCCGTATACGTCGGCAGATCTTAACTGGACAGACGAGAGCAGCCGTGTGGTCATGGAGTATGAGGATGAGTCTCTAAGGGATGTCGCGCTCACTGTCACAACGCCTGAAAACTGGGACTCATATGATACGGTGTTTATCGGATATCCGATCTGGTGGGGTATTGCGGCATGGCCGGTGAGCAGCTTTGTTGAAGCCAACGATTTCACCGGAAAGACCGTAATACCGTTCTGTACATCATCAAGCTCGGGGCTCGGAGAGAGCGGAGCACTGCTTGAGCAGGCGGCAGGCTCGGGTGAATGGCTGGAAGGAATGAGATTCCGCGGCAGTTCGTCACAGGATGAGGTCAGCGCATGGGCGCAGAGTGTAGTCGGCACATCGGAAAATGAGAGCACAGGAGATGGAAACACCCTTGATGTATAAGGAGGAGCAATATGAAAAGATTAAGTGTTTTATTGACAGGTATTTTACTTTCGCTCGGCCTTGCGGGCTGCGGCAATGCCGGAACGGAAACGGCTACGCAAAGCCCTGCTGCCGAGCCGACGGCTGCGGCAGCGCAGACGGAGACAGCTGCGGATACCGGCGGCAATACAGGGACAGGAAGTACGCTTGTCGTATATTATTCTGCAACAGGGAATACAGAGGGAGTGGCAAATTATATAGCGGAAGCAACTGGCGGAGACCTTTTTGAGCTGGAGCCTGTTGAGCCGTATACGGATGCGGACCTTGACTGGACGGACGATAACAGCCGTGTTACGCGTGAACATGACGATCCCGAGCTGCGTGATGTAGAATTGGTTGCCGATACGGTTGAGAACTGGGATTCGTATGACACGGTGTTCATCGGTTATCCCATCTGGTGGGGCATAGCGGCATGGCCGGTAAACGGCTTCGTTGAAGCGAACGACTTCACCGGAAAAACTGTTATCCCGTTCTGCACGTCCTCAAGCTCGGATATAGGCGACAGCGGCCAGCTTCTCGAAGAAATGGCGGGAACAGGAACATGGCTCGAGGGTATGAGATTCCGCGGCAGCGCATCCGAGAGTGACGTTGCTGAATGGATAGACGGGCTTGATCTGTAATTATATTTGATCTTGATATGAGCAGCTGTATGCCGGGCTGCTCATCTTTTTTTGCTCATAGCGGCTCATGACTGTATATTCCGAGCGGAAGCGTTTTGTGACAGATCTTGCGTAAACCTTTTGCTTTGCACTGATGAACCAAACGATACTTCCGTTTGAGAGCTGATGGTGATATAATGTATTTAAAGAAAGCGAGGGAGAGCATATGAACAATTTCATATTTGAAAATGGTACAAAAGTGTTCTTCGGAAAGGGCTGTGTCAAGGAATTCCTTGCAGGCAACCTGAACAGGTACGGAAATAACGTTATGCTTGCATACGGAGGCAGCTCGATCAAGAATAACGGCGTATACGATGAGATCAAGCAGATACTTGAGAATGAAGGCAAGAATGTCGTTGAGTTCTCGGGGATAATGTCAAATCCGACTTACGCTAAGGTCATGGAAGGCGCAGCTCTTGCGAAAGACAACAAGATCGACCTGATACTGGGAGTAGGCGGCGGCTCTGTGATGGATTGCTGTAAGGCGGTTTCGCTGGCGGCGGCTTATGACGGCGATATATGGGAGGATTTCTGGGAAAAAAACGGCGTTGTTTATTTTGATCCGATCCCTCTGGGTGTGGTCGTAACGGTCACCGGAACAGGCAGTGAGTGCAACGGCGGTGCGGTCATCACCAATGAGGAAAAGAAGGTCAAAACCGGACGCGATTATCCGAAATGCAATCCGAAGTTTGCGCTGATGGATCCGGAATATACATTCAGTGTTCCGAAGCGCCAGACGGCGTCAGGCGGCTTTGACATATTAAGCCACATAATGGAAACATATTTCAGCGAACCTGACGAGGATAATATTTCCGATGATATATCGGAGGCTCTTATGAGAAGCGTTATAAGAAATCTTCCCAAGGCGCTTGAGGATCCGAAGGATTACACGGCGAGAAGCAATCTGATGTGGGCAGCGACGATGGCGGAGAACAGGCTCATAAAGCTTGGCAAAGCGTGTGACTTCCAGGCACACCAGATCGAGCACCAGCTGGGAGCATATACAAACTGCAATCACGGCTGCGGACTGGCGGTCATCCATCCTGTGTACTACAGGTATATATACAAGAATGGTCTTAAGAAGTTCGTGCGGTTTGCGCGAAATGTATGGGATGTCAAGTCTGACGGCATGACAGACGAAGAGACGGCGCTTGCGGGAATAGAGGCGCTTGCGGGATTTATAAAGGAAATAGGACTTCCTTCAACGCTCCGCGAGCTCGGTATGACCGATAAGGTATCTCTTCCGGAGATCGCGGAATCCTGCAACATTGCTCCGGGAAGCTATGGGAATATGACAAAGGAAGCAATATTGGAAATTTTGGATGAATGTTTTTAAGGAGGAACAGATCATGGAATACGTAACACTGAGTAACGGAATTAAAATGCCTCATGAGGGCTTTGGTGTCTTTCAGGTGCCGGATGCGGCGCAATGCGAACGAGCGGTACTCGATGCAATAGAGAGCGGTTACCGTCTGATCGATACTGCCGCTGCATATATGAATGAGGAAGCTGTCGGCAGTGCGGTAAAAAAATGTGGAGTACCGCGTGACGAACTGTTCATCACAACGAAGCTCTGGGTGCAGGATGCAAGCTATGAAGGCGCGAAGAAGGCTATAGAAACATCGATGAAAAAGCTAGGACTGGATTATATAGACCTTTATTTGCTCCATCAGCCGATGGGTGATTATGTAGGCGCATACCGAGCGATGGAGGAGGCATACAAGGACGGCAAATTAAAGGCGATCGGAGTATGCAATTTCTATCCGGAAAGACTTGCGGATCTCTGTGAAACGGTGGAGATCACACCGATGGTAAATCAGGTTGAGCTGCATCCGTTCTTCAGACAGCAGAAGGCGCTCGATCTTATGAAGGAATACGGTGTGATCCCGGAGGCTTGGGGACCGTTCGCCGAAGGTAATCACGGTATATTTTCTCATCCGGTGTTGAGCAAAATAGGAGAAAAATACGGAAAGAGTGCAGCGCAGGTAGCTCTTCGCTGGAATGTGCAGCGCGGTGTGGTAGTTATACCTAAGTCGGTGCATAAGGACAGAATGGAGCAGAACATAGATATCTGGGATTTTGAGCTCAGCGGTGAGGATATGGCGGAGATAGACGCGCTCGATATAGGACACAGCGAGATAGTAAATCATTATGATCCCGCATTTGTAAGAATGCTTCACGGTATGAAGATACATGATTGAAAAGGAGCGGATGATCGTGACGAATATGCTTCGTGATCATCCTTCGTAACTATATGTTAAAATGTAAAAAGGAGAATAAGACCATGAAGAAAAGATTTATTGCAGGCTTTGTATCGGGCGCGGTAGCTTTCGGCGCAGCAGGAGCCATAGCAGCCAATCTGACGGCTGCGTCAAATCCGTTCCCCATAACACTGAACGGTGAGAATGTGAGCCTTGAGGGCTATAATATTGACGGATACACGTATTTTAAGCTGCGTGATATAGCAGATGCCGTAGGCGGCTTTGATGTAGATTTCCAAAACGATACGATAGTGTTGAATTCGCAGGAGGAAACAGCAGGCGATACGAACGCGTTGGAGCTGGCTGATCAGGGCATGTTCTCATCAGGCGGCACGGTAACGGAGCCGGTGGACGGTGAGTACGATCCGACCACAAACTGGCTGGATTCGACTCGTTCGGGAAATACAGCGCATGTTGATCATGCAAATGTACTTTATCAGATACCCGAAAACGAGACAGGTCTGCCGATGGTATTCCTGCACGGATACGGACAGTCGAGAATGGGCTGGATGACGACTCCTGACGGACGTGACGGTTGGTCAACTTCATTCCTCAGGAAGGGACACAGCGTATTCCTTGTCGATCAGCCGCGCAGAGGCGAAGCCGGGTCGACTGCTGCAATGACCAACGACTCGATAGATACATGGTCAGAGGAGTCGAAGGAATACATGCCTGGCGATCAGGCGTGGTATACGCATTTCCGTATAGGACGCACCGCGCCGGAGAGGTATGAAGGCTCACAGTTCCCCGAGGGCGATGAGGCACAGGATCAGTTCTTCCGTCAGATGACTCCGAATACGGGCAGCTTTGACATGGCGGTGGATGTTGCCGCAATGGACGATGTAATGCAGGACGTATATGATATGACGGGTCAGAAGAGCATCTATGTGACGCATTCACAGGGCGGCAGAGTCGGCTGGGATGTTGATACGAAAAATGTTGCTGCTATAGTGGCGATAGAGCCGGGCGGCACACCGGAGATCGATTCGGAGCAGTACAATAAATTCCTTGAGGCTGATATCCCGATCGTTATATATTTCGGAGATTATATTGATAACGGACCTGAGGATATACAGTCTACATCATTCTGGAAGGGCATAAGAGATGCGGCGGTTCAATTTGCTGAAAGCTATAACGAGGACGGTGGAAACTGTACAGTGATCAACCTGCCCGATATAGGTATAACGGGAAATTCTCATTTCATGTTCCAGGAAATGAACAGTGAAGAGATCGCCCAGCACGTTGAGAACTGGATACAGGAGAACGTGGAATGAGATACAGAAGATTAGGGAAAAGCGGTATAAAGGTCTCGGTCATGGGGCTTGGATGTATGGGTATGACGCATGCCTACGGCGCGCCATCGGATGAAACGGAAATGATAAAGCAGATGCGTCTGGCGGCGGAGCTTGGGATAAACTTTTTTGACACGGCTGAATGCTATACCGGGACTGATGCCGACGGGCACATCGTGTATAATGAGGAGCTTGTCGGCAGGGCGCTTGCCCATATCCGTGACAGTGTTATTATCGCTTCAAAATTCGGAGTGAGTCATGCGGCGAACGGTATGCTTGTGACCGACAGCCGTCCGGAAACGATACGCAAGAGCATTGAAGGCTCGTTACGAAGGCTGGGAACGGATCATATAGACCTGTATTATCAGCACAGACCCGATCCGGATATTCCTCCTGAGGAGGTTGCCGGAGCTATGAGTGACCTCATACGTGAAGGCAAGATCTGCGCGTGGGGCGTTTCTGAGGCTCGCACGGAGTATATACGCCGCGCAGATGCCGAATGCGGTATGACGGCAGTGCAGAATCGTTTTTCGATGATGTACCGCAGCTATGAGGATATGCTTCCCGATGTTGCCGATATGGATATAGCGTTCGTGGCGCACAGCCCGCTTGCAAACGGCTTCCTTTCGGGACGCTATGACGGGACGGCACAGTTTGACAAACGATATGATTACAGGAGCGATATGCTGCAGTTCAGACCGGAAAGTATAGATAAAAATCATGAGCTGCTTGCCTTGCTTGACAGATTTTCCAATGAAAAAAATGCATCACCTGCGGCGATATCGCTGGCATGGCTGATCTCAAAGGGTATAATACCGATACCGGGCACGAGAAAAGCTGAAAGGCTGAGAGAAAATGCTGGTGCGGCAGATATAGAACTGACAAAGGAAGAAACGGCAAGCATTGACGCGGCGCTTGACGGCATGGAAATGTCCGAGGTGTTCGGCGGGCATAAAACGGCATAGATCACAGCTTGAGATTCTGCTTGAGCATAAAATAATATAAGGGGCAGCTGCGGCATAAATATGCATTGCGCAGCGCCCCTTTGTATGTTTTATAAGATCATTTTGCAAACTTTTATTTATCTTTGTCTGTCCTGTCCGATGCCAGAAGCGCGCACAGCTCCCTGTATGCCTGATCGTAGTTTTGAAAATGTATCGTTTTCATGCCGAATTTACCGGCAGCCAGTATGTTTGCCGCATTATCGTCTATAAATACACATTCTTTGGGAGAAAGATCATATTTTTCGCATATAACTCCGAAGATTTTTGGATCCGGTTTTATGAGCTTTACATCGCAGGAGAAAACTCCGCCGTCGGTGTATTTTATAAAATCAAGCACTTCGGGATTGGCGTTCATCACATGACGCGAATAGTTTGAAAGATACAGGACCTTGTAGCCGCGGCCTTTCAGCTCATTTATAAGCGGGACAGTGTAGCTGCGTCCGGCAAGAGCTTGGCCGACGTTGTCAAATGCAAGCTCGATCTCTTTTTCATACCCCGGGGCTCTGTCAAAAAAGCCGCTGAGCATTTCTTTTCGGGTAAGTACGCCGCGGTCAAGCTCATTCCAGAAGTCGCTCCCGAATAAGGCGTTCCGCACAGCCTTGCAGGTTTCTTTGTCTTCAAACATATCATAAATATATTCGCCCCAGTCGAAGCTTACAAGGACGTTTCCGATATCGAAAATCACTGTATTTATCATTAGTTTTCACCTCGATCGATTTTATGGGTATATTATATCATAATAAAAGACATGCAGCAAGTATAAAATACGTTTTTTTTCGAGTAAGACGGAACATATTGTACCCCATCTTGTTAAAACAGATAAAGTAAACAATATATATTGAGGGTGTTTGTACAATTAGTACAAAATACTAAATAAATTATGGCTATTTTCAAAAAAGATAGTGACAAATCTAAAAAACTATGCTATAATAACTTTGTGTAATAATTTAATCGGCGGTCTTTCTGTGTAATGGTTTGCGCAGTGTCCGTTTTCAGAAAAGGAGCGTTTTAAGTGAAGAGGATATATATAAGCGCGGCTGTTGCGGCTGTTGCCGTGAGCGTCAGCGCAGGATCTGTTATGGCGGCTGATTCCAGCATCGCCGTGACTATAGGTAATGAAGATGTGACATATTCGTATACTGCGAGTGACGAAGTGTTTGCCGATTCGATCAAGAATCTGTTTTCGGAGCTTGAGGATTCGGCGGCTGATGAAACGGCAGAGAGCGAGATGCTCATAGAGAGCAGCGCTGTGAATAATGAGAATATAGCGGTCGGTCTGCGACTTTCGATAGATGAAGCAGATGCGGACAGCGAGTATTCGGTCCTCGATTACTATACCTTTAGGATAACCGATAGTAACGGTGATGTTATATATGACAGCGCAGACGAGGAGCCTGCAGAGGAGAACGCTACAGAAAAGGATATACCTTTGGGTGTGTTCAATACCGACTTTACAAGAGACAGTAAAAAATATACAATTGAACTTGGCGTGAATGAAGATGTTGCTGCGTCTGTATCTGAAAAAGACGTTAGAGACATGGACATAATGGTCACGGCTGTAAAGTATGAGGCGGCTGCGGCAGAAACACCGGTACCGTCCGCGAATGCTACGCTTGCGCCGAAGTTTGAGTTAGCTCCGTCGGAAACTACAGATGCGCCGGCGGCTGCAGAGGAAGCTACGGCGGCGCCGACAGAGACAGCGGCGCCCACCGCAACTCCTGCCGCTACTGAGTCTGCGGAGGTAAAGGAGAGAAAGATCATATGCGGTGAGGATATTGAACCGGGCAGATATACTATAACAGGTAATGCGAATGTAAGGATCACGACCGCAGACGGCGAGATGATAAGCGAGACGACTGTCACGGACGGTACGCATGACGTAAAGGGAGTCGATCAGTTTATAACATCCATTGAGAAAGGCGATATTATAACGATAACGCCTATTTCGGATGATATAAAGGCAGCTGTGAACTTCGAGCGTACAAACAGCGGTTCGAGTTCTGAGACGAAGAGTACAACAGCGGCATCTACAGCCACTTCAGCTCCGGGACGAAAAAGTGCAAGCAGGGCGACTGCTGCACCTTCATCTTCAAAGACCAATCCGAAGACCGGAGATGCGGGCTTGACATCCGCCGTTATGGGTTCTGTGATGGGTATCTCGGCTGCGGCTGCCGGATCGCTTGAGATAATAAAGCGCAGAAAAAAAGACGATAAATAAAAAGTATCGATAAATAAGAATGATCAATGAAAGGATTTGATACGGTGAAACGAAAAATAACACTGCTTCAAATCCTTTTTCTGTGTATTTTTGTCGCGGCGGGGGTGTATCTTGTAAAATACAACTATGACAGAGAGCGCACGGAAGAGGAAATGGAATATTTACAGAGTCTGGTCAAGGAAAACAGCGGTGCAACGGAACAGCCTGATTCGATCAGCGTGGTTGTCGAGAACGAAAACGGGACGGAGACTTTGGGATCGCAAGAGGAGCAGTATGAGAGCAACGGGATGCTTACCCGTTATTATTCTCTGTACCAACAGAATAACGACATGATCGGATGGATCAAGATTGCGGGTACGAAGATAGATTATCCGGTAATGTTTAACAATACAAACAACGTGTATTATCTGCACAGGAATTTCTATAAGGAGAGAAATTCGGCTGGTATGCCATATCTTGATTATCAATGCGATCTTGGCGACTGGAGCGATAATCTGATAATATATTCTCACAATATGAAAAACGGGACAATGTTTCACGATCTGCTTGAATATCAGACCGTGGGATTCTGGGAAAATCATAAGATCGTAAACTTTGATACGATGTATGTCAGGTGCGAATATGAGATCTTTGCGGCGTTCAGAACAGCTGTGGGGGCGGATGACGAGTTCAAGTATTACGAGTTTGTAAATGCGGAATCTAAAAGAGAATTCGATGAATACGTTAGAGAGTGCAAGGAACGAAGCCTTTACGATACAAGGATCACTCCTGAGTACGGAGAAACGCTGCTTACGCTCTCGACATGTTCATATAACGTGAACGATGAAAGATTTGTCGTCGTTGCGAGACAGATCTCGAAAAAATAAATATTTTGACCTAATACATAAAAAGCTGTCATAAAACATATGACGGCTTTTTTTATTCGACAAAAGCATATTGTTTTCGGCAAAGGAGAACAGGTGTGCCTCGGAGAATTTATATATGCGGGGCTATGTAAAGACCGCGCAGACAGGAGGACATTGCTTTGGAGATGACATTAATACAGAAGCACAGGATGATAGTTATGAAGGTAAGCGGGGAGATAGATCATCATACCGCAGGGAAAATGAGGGCAGTTCTGGAGACTGAGCTCAAGCGTACAGGCGCGGTGAATATTGCTCTTGACCTAAAGGATGTAGGATTTATGGATTCGTCGGGTGTGGGCATGATAATCGGAAGGTATAAAACAGTGTCGGCGCTTGGCGGAAGTATTATAATCTACAATGCGTCAAGTCAGATAAAACGCCTGCTTCGTATGTCGGGGATGCAAAAGATAGTGATAATATGCGAGACCCTAAGGGAAGGGATCGATATTATAAACGGAAAACGGATAACGCGGTAAGGAGTGAGATGAATGAATAATTATATGAGATTTGAGTTCCCGGCGAAGTCGGAAAATGAAAAGCTTGCGAGGACTGTGTGTGCCGCTTTTATACTTGAGCTGGATCCGACGATCGATGAGGTGGATGAGATAAAGACAGCAATATCAGAGGCTGTGACAAATTCAATAATACATGGATATGAGAACGATACAGGAACGGTATGCATAGAAGGTGATATAACGGGAAGAGAGGTAACATACATAGTAAGAGATGCCGGCTGCGGAATAGACGACATACAAAAAGCGATGGAACCGCTTTATACCGGTAAACCTGGAGCGGAACGATCGGGAATGGGGTTTTCGATCATGGAAGCCTTTATGGACGAGCTAAGGGTGGAAAGCTGTCCGGGAAAAGGCACGACGATAATCATGAAAAAAAGGATAAGTGAAGATGCCGGATAATGCTGAACTTATACGCAGATTTAAGCTTGGGGATGAGTCTGCAGGCGATGAGCTTGTCGTTGAAAATATGGGACTTGTGTACAGCATAGCCGGAAAAATGGCTAACAAACGGTATGACATTGAAGATATAGTTCAGATAGGCGCTCTCGGTCTTGTAAAAGCGGTGAAAAAATTTGATGATTCATATGGAGTGCAGTTTTCGACATATGCTGTGCCGATGATAATAGGTGAGATAAAACGTTTTTTCAGGGATGACGGCGCGCTGAAGGTGAGCCGGAGTCTTAAGGAGGCGGCACTGAAGGGGAGAAAGGCAGAGGAGAAGCTGTGCAGGATACTTGGGCGAAACCCAACAATGGCGGAGCTGGCGGCGGAAACGGGATTGGATGAAAGCTTGCTGATAGAGGCGTTTGATGCTGTAATAATGCCGGAATCACTGCAAAGCACGGTGGGAAATGATAAAGAGAGCCTGCGTCTAGAGGAAGTAATAGCTCGTGATGATACGGAAGAAAGAATAGTGGACAAGGTGTTCATAAAAGAAGCGCTCGGAATACTCACAGAACGGGAAAGGGGTATAATGATCATGAGATATTTCAGAGGGAAAACCCAAAGCGAAATAGCGAAGAGTATAGGAGTGTCACAGGTACAGGTATCAAGAATAGAGAAAAAGGCTATAGATAAAATAAGACATGAAATGCTTGATGAAAAATAGATATCTTATATTTTGTTTAAGAAATATGTAAAGAAAACGAAAAATAGTGTAAAATGCACATGGGACGAAGGAATATTCGAAGCATATGTCGGAAATCTGAACAAAACTAAAAAAATAAAGAAAAAAGTGTTGACAAAGTGGAGGAGATGTGGTAATATAATATAGCTGTCGGCGAGAGACGGTACAAAATAAGGAAGCAGATAAAGAGTTTTGAAAAAAACTTAAAAAACTTTCAAAAAGGTATTGACAAACGCCGATGGATGTGATATAATAAACAAGTTGTTCCGAGAGGGACGGCAGATAAAAAAGATTTTGTACATTGAAAAATGAACAGTGTGAGTTCTTGTGAATACCCGAAAGGGTATGACAATTACTTGAGTTTTTTACAAACAAAAAATTCGGAAAAGCAGACAAGTTCATGCGAACTAAGTCAGCGTAAAATGAGCGAAGGTGTTCATATGAACACTATGGATATATTCGAGAGTTTGATCCTGGCTCAGGACGAACGCTGGCGGCGTGCCTAACACATGCAAGTCGAACGAGAATCTTTTGGTTGAT
>DVNB01000009.1 GCA_018714695.1 Candidatus Ornithomonoglobus merdipullorum
AATCTTGACAATCGTATAAAAATATTATAAAATATATATGCTTAATATTCTTTAAAAAGTTTTCTGTATATTTTTACAGTAATTGCAGCCGCACACAAATATGACAGGTGTTCCGTGACGGTTGCTTACAATGGCGGACACAGACGAATAACACCTGCAACAGCGTCTGCCGCCGGAATATACTTTTGATGAATTCTTGCATATCATTATAAAAGATATTTGATATACAGCAACCATTATAAAGGTCCGCCTCCTTATTTGCGTGTGGTATATAAAGTCACATTGTACGGGGGTGTTTGAAATAACTGTAATAATCTTAAGCATAGCTGTGGCATTGGTTGCCGCGGCAGGAGTGTTCGGAGGATTCACCGCCTACAAAAAGGGGTTCGCATCCGGAGTAGAGCACAGAAAACAGATCGCCGAAGCACAGTTTGGTTCAGCCGAGGAAAAGGCGAGATCGATCGTGGCGGAGGCAGAACGCACAGCGGATTCAAAAAAACGCGAAGCGTTACTTGAGGCCAAGGAAGAAAACCAGAAGCTGCGTCAGGAGCTTGAAAAAGAGCTCAAAGAGCGCAGAAATGAGATCTCACGCCAGGAACGGCGCATAAATCAGAAGGAAGAAACCTTGGATAAAAAGACCGAGACCCTTGAAAGAAAGGAGCAGTCGCTCAACGGCAGACTTAGGTCTTTGGATAAAAAGGAACATGAAATAACAGAAATTAAACAAAAACAGACAGAGGAGCTCGAACGCATATCAGGTATGACCCGCGAGGAGGCAAAAAACATCCTCGTGCGCGAGATCGAGGTAAGCGCCAGACACGACGCTGCTGTTATGGTTAAAGAAATTGAGCAAGAGGCAAAGGACACCGCGGAAAAGAAAGCCAAGAACATAGTCGCGCTTTCCATACAGAAGGTTGCCGCGGATCACGTTGCCGAAACTACTGTTTCGGTCGTAAACCTTCCAAGCGATGAAATGAAGGGACGCATAATAGGCAGAGAGGGAAGAAACATACGTACCCTCGAAACTCTCACGGGAGTCGATCTCATAATAGACGACACTCCGGAGGCCGTTATCGTTTCAAGCTTTGATCCGATAAGGCGCGAGGTGGCAAAGCTGTCACTCGAAAAGCTGATCGTGGACGGGCGTATACATCCCGCAAGGATAGAGGAGACGGTCGAAAAATCGCGTAAGGAAGTTGACGCTATAATCAAGCAAGAGGGTGAAAACGCTGCGTTTTCAACCGGGGTTCACGGACTGCATCCCGAGCTTATAAAGCTTCTCGGTAAGCTCAAGTACAGAACGAGCTACGGTCAGAACGTCTTGAACCATTCTATAGAAGTCGCTCAGCTCGCCGGAGTAATGGCCGGTGAATTGGGATGCGACATAAATCTCGCAAAGAGAGCGGGACTGCTCCACGACATAGGCAAGGCTGTAGACCATGAGGTCGAGGGCTCGCATGTGACGATCGGAGCGGACATAGCAAAGAAATTCCGTGAAAACAAGGATGTTATCCACGCGATCATGGCACATCACGGAGACGTCGAGCCTCAGACGATAGTGGCGACCCTGATACAGGCGGCAGACGCGATATCCGCCGCGCGCCCGGGTGCCAGACGCGAGAATCTTGAGACATACATAAAGCGTTTGCAGCAGCTTGAGGAGATAGCAAACAGCTTTGACGGTGTCGAGAAATCGTTCGCGATACAGGCAGGACGCGAGATAAGAGTCATGGTCAAGCCGGATTCTGTAAACGATGACGGAATGATCGTCGTTGCCAGAGAAATTGCTAAAAAAATCGAAAGCGAATTGGAATATCCGGGTCAGATAAAGGTAAGCCTTATAAGAGAGACCCGCGCTGTTGATTATGCGAAATAATCCGATCACGCCAAAGAAAAAGTGAAATAAGGAGCATCAGCCGGATGATGACGCCCGCGTTCCCTTTGTACGATAAAGGTGCATCGGTCAAACGTATCGAGCGCCGCTTCTACCCATCGGGCACGCTCCTTTTTTTATTTTCAGGCATATGCGGGCGGAAATATAT
The DNA here is from genome assembly GCA_018714695.1 of Candidatus Ornithomonoglobus merdipullorum. Classification (GTDB taxonomy): domain Bacteria; phylum Bacillota; class Clostridia; order UBA1381; family UBA1381; genus Ornithomonoglobus; species Ornithomonoglobus merdipullorum. The sequence continues at coordinate 2,043 of DVNB01000009.1, forward strand.
TTTAGAGAGCAGGATAGATATGAAAATACTTTGTATCGGAGACATCGTCAGCCGTACAGGAAGAGATATGCTTTTTAAGTATGTAGACGATCTTAAATACAGCATGAACATAGATCTGGTGATAGCCAACGGGGAAAACTCAAATCACGGCAGAGGAATGACCCGCCGCTGCTATGACGAGATGACAAACGCGGGAGTGGACTTTTTCACTCTGGGGAATCACACATGGGGCGCAAAGGATATAATATCCTTAATGAAGGAAGAGGACAACGTTATACGGCCGCTGAACTTCCCCGGCGACGTACCCGGAAGCGGCAGCGCGGTCATAAGAACGGAAGCCGGAGCAGCCGTCGCCGTCATAAACCTCATAGGTCAGACAAATATGTCACCCTGCAATTCTCCATTTGAGGCGGCAGAGCGCGAGATAAAGCGGCTTGCCGGGATAACGCCGGTAATACTTGTGGATTTTCACGCGGAAGTAACATCGGAAAAGATGGCAATGGGATATTTTCTTGACGGAAAGGTGAGCGCGGTATTCGGAACGCACACACACATACAGACCTCCGACGCGAAGATCCTTCCGCATGGAACCGGGTATATAACCGACCTCGGAATGACGGGTCCGGCGGATTCGATCCTGGGAATGAACAAGGATATCATAATAAAACGTTTCCTCACCGGAATGCCTCAGAAATTCGAGATCGCAAACGGAAAGGGTCAGTTCTGCGGCTGCATTTTCACCATAGATGAAAAGACGGGAAAGTGCACGGATACCGAAAGAATACTGATCTACGAGTAACGGCACGTATATGAAATTTTATCGAATATTTTTTGCTTATTTGTTAAATTTTCTTCAATCTCCTATTGCTTTTTTATAATAAAAGTGATATAATATAGTTGTGTTAAAAAAATAACACTCTAATCAGCGAATTCTTAAGGAGGATTTTTACAATGGCAAGATTTACTTTACCCAGAGACTTGTATTACGGCAAAGATGCTCTTGAAAATCTCAAGACTCTTGAAGGTAAAAAGGCAATAGTTGTTACCGGCGGCGGCTCTATGAGACGCGGCGGATTTCTTGATAAAGTTGAGAGCTATCTGAAGGAAGCCGGTATGGAAGTTCGTCTCTTTGAAGGCGTTGAGCCGGATCCGTCGGTCGAGACGGTAATGAAGGGTGCGGCGGCAATGACAGAGTTCCAGCCGGATTGGATCGTTGCTATAGGCGGCGGCTCGCCGATAGATGCGGCAAAGGCTATGTGGGCTTTCTATGAGCATCCCGAAACGACTTTTGAGACACTCTGCACACCGTTCAGCTTCCCCAAGCTCAGAACAAAGGCTAAGTTCTGCGCGATCCCGTCAACATCTGGAACGGCAACGGAGGTCACAGCATTCTCGGTAATAACCGACTATGCAAAGGGTATAAAATATCCGCTCGCGGATTTTGAGATCACACCGGATATCGCCATAGTAGATCCCGCCCTTGTTGCAACGCTTCCCGTTAAGCAGGTAGCATATACAGGCATGGACGCTCTTACACACGCGATCGAGGCATATGTTTCAACGCTCAACAGCCCGTTCACAGATCCGCTCGCAATAAAGGCTATAGAGATGGTATTTGACTATCTCCCGGCTTCATACGACATGGATATGGACGCAAGAGAGCAGATGCACTATGCGCAGTGTCTTGCAGGACAGGCATTCTCAAACGCGCTCTTAGGTATAGTTCACTCAATGGCTCATAAGACGGGCGCCGCATTCTCAACGGGACACATCCCGCACGGCTGCGCAAACGCTATATACCTGCCCTATGTTATAAAGTACAATTCTCACGAGCCGGAGGCTATGAGAAGATATGCCGATATAGCAAGAAGAGTAGGCTTAGGCGGAACATCGGAGAAATCGCAGGTAAACGCGCTCATCGAAAAGATCGAATCGTTCAACCGCTACATGAACATTCCTAAAACGCTTAAGGAGTTCGGCGTAAACGAGGACGAATTCAAGGAGAAGCTCGACACGATAGCAGAGCTCGCGGTAGGTGACGCATGCACCGGCTCAAATCCGAGAAGCATTACACCGGAGCAGATGGCAAAGCTTCTGACATGCACATATTACGGCACGGAAGTTGATTTCTGATAATGATTTTTACATACGGCGGCAGAGCAAATGCTCTGCCGTTTTTTATATCCCGGCAACAATTCGCATTACTCAATACCTTCACCCTAGCATAATATACAAATTTCACACCAATTTCTCACATATTTGTCAATTGAAACATGTTAATGCATGGTGTATAATATATGTATAAAGTATGAACCTATATCTACGGTCCATGCTTTATACATTATGATATAGGGAGAGATCATCATGAAAAAAATCTTAAATTTTTTTATTATAGTATGTATGGTCTTTTCTACATGCTCTGTCAGTATTGCTTCAACAAACACTGCGCCGTGCCTGACCTTGTCAAAAACGGTAAATGACGATTTTGGCACGAGCATTACATATACAAGCAAGCCTGTCACGATAACAGTCACACCGATGCCGTCGCCTCCATCCGGACAGACTATAACGGTACAAGCTCCCGCTGTCAGCCCCGCGGGCAGCGTGGTCGCTTATGGGACTGAAGTCGTCATATCCTCACCGGAGCAGGGTCACATTGCATATTCGATAAACGGCGGCGATTATATTTATTCCTATGAATCAACGGTAACTATCACTGTTACAGAGGATACGGAATTACGGGTAAAAGCATGGATAGATGCCCTTGCAGAAGATACGGAATACATTACTCCGGAAGCGGTGTATACATATACGATAAATAATGCTGTTTCGGAATATCCCTATTCCATAGAAGCTCTTGCTGTCACGAATGACACCGGCGAAATACTTACAGAACCGCCGATGGACACGGGATTCATTGTGGATATGACCTTAAAGGAGATTAAAGAGCGGGACGCCCGTGATCAGATGTTCGTAGCTGTTTATGACACAACCGGGAAGCTTCTGAGTCTTGACTATGTGAGATGTAACCTTGCCGCGGATTCGGAATTTTCGATAGGCTTCTATATACCGCCGCAGGATTCAGCTATAGGCAGCATAAAGGCGTTCATATGGAACTCGTTCGACACGCCCGAGCCGCTCGCCGCTTCGGCAGAGCTGCGCTTTTAAAATGTACATAAAGGATCGTCATATCAAGCGGCGGTCCTTTTTTAATCATACTGCAAAGCTAAATATTTTTTCAACACTTTGCCTTGTTCAAGTGTCTTATATATAATAATATCCACGGTCTTACTCCTTTGTCATTCTTACAGCCATATAGCATCGCTGCGGCATGTCTATCTTTACGTTCCCGCTGAAGACGCCTCTGTCCTCGACAGTCATATTCCATGTATCTATCACTTCGATACGGAAACGTTCATCACCGAGCTTCATTGTTATAAACGACGGCCTGTGCTCGCCGAAATATCTCAGCTTTATGCTCCCGTCATCATTTTCGGATGTCAGGTAGCCTACCGTGTGCAGGTTCCCGCATTCCGTCATAATCTTGTGCAGGAATCCGAAACGCTTATGGCTCTCTCCGTAAAGCCTGCCGCCGTGCGACCACCATATATCATCGCCGAAATAACATTCGCTGTGCCCCGGATGACCTCCGAGGATATACACCTTCCACATACGGCGCAGCATTTCCTCGCCGGAGATATTGCCCCAGTCCTGCTCTATATTGTCCTCATAGCACATCTCATCTATTACGACCGGCTTATTGTATTTTTCGAGCCATGACGGTATGAAGTCAAGCTCTTTGTCGCCGGTTTGGCGCTGTATGGAGCAATGCGTCACCCATTCCTTCGAGAAATCGTACAGCTTGACGCAGTTGTGCACACTGAGCATGTGCCCGTAAGGATCACATTCGGTCACCACCTGCGCATAGTGCTCCCAATCATCGTCGGTCTTGTACCGGCACAGATCATATTCGTTTGCAAGGCTCCACCACACATTCGGGTACGCGCTGTATCTGGCAATAACGTATTTCAGATACAGATCATCCGCCCATCTCGGCATTTTTGAAAAGCCCCAGCGGTCATACGGGTGAAAAAGTATGATGTCAGCCTCTATGCCAAGCTCTGTCAAAGTCTCCACACATTCATCTATGATCTTAAAATATTCTGTATTGAACCGTGAAAAATCCCAATTGTTCCCGTCATTATCCGGCTTATATTCCGAAAAACTGAATTTATCTATGCCGGAATTATCGACAGGCGTTCCCTCGTAAGGGAACATAACGGGATCTCTGAAATTGTAGTCATAATGCTTCGGAAATATGCAGAAACGGAGCTTGTTAAAGCTGCTGTTTTTGAGCGTATTGAGCGTCTGCTCTCTCAGTGCGCGTGTTTGGCATGTCCAGACATAGCAGGTCGTTCCGACAGAATAATACGGTGTTCCGTCGGCATATTCAATCGTTTTGCCCGCTGCGCGCACGGGACCGTGACCGGCTGCGCCGCTGACATTGAACCTGCCTGTGCAGACTTCATCGGAAAAGCTGCCGAATATCCTGTAGCTGTACTTTCCCTCGAATGAAGGCATGAACCTTATTCTGTATATCCCATCGCCGTCATAAAATCCCGATACAGTCTTTGTTTCGTTTTCATTTGAAAATTCTCCGAATATCTTATTATCCGTGAACGGATCGCCGCCAGTTTTGCCATTGAGTTTTAATTCAAATATATTCCACTTTTTCATATGCAGGACCTCCTTGTGTTTAATATATATTTAATTATACTTAATTACAGTTTAATTGTCAAGACGCTTTATTAAATTATATTTAACTTTTTTGAATTTTATTAAATCTTGATTGACAATTTAGTAAATATATTTTATAATAGATTTAAACATTTGAACAAGGGGTGTCTGAGATGTCAATATCGGCAAAAGAACTGGCGGAAAAACTCAATGTTTCCGCCGCGACCGTATCCATGGTGCTGAACAACAAACCGGGTATAAGCAATGACACAAGGGAAAGGGTGATGTCCGCCGCCAATGAATATGGCTTTGATTTTTCAAAGCTGGGGGCAAAAACGGGAACGGCAGGAAGCATACAGCTTGTGATATACAAGAAACACGGTCTTGTTGTTGCGGATACTCCGTTTTTTGCGCAGGTCATTGAGAGCATTGAACAGGAATGCCGTCATGAGGATATGTCCCTGCAGATCACGTATTTTTACAGTACAGGCGACCCTGATGAGCAGATGGAGGTAATAAAGAGATCCAACTGTGATGGGATATTGCTGTTGGGTACCGAAATGCAGCTTGAGGATCTTGAGCATTTTGTTTCTCTGAACAGTCAGCTTGTTGTTCTTGACACTTATTTTGACGAACTCGACCTTGATTTTGTTACGATAAATAATATCAGAGGTATGGTCATGGCTGCGGATTATTTATTCTCAAAAGGGTTTTCGGAAATAGGATATTTACGGTCATCGTATGACATAGTAAATTTCTGTGAGCGAGCCGAGGGCTATTGCAAAAGTTTAAAAAAACACGGAGCCGAATACAAGACCGAGCTTATACACAGGCTCACACCGAGCGCTGAGGGCGCGTATAAGGATATGAAAAAGCTGCTCGAAACAGGATGCCCTGTTGCGTCCGCGTATGTAGCAGACAATGATCTGATAGCCGCGGGAGCAATAAAAGCTTTTAAGGAACACGGATTGAATATCCCGGAAGATGTTTCTGTCATCGGGTTTGACAACATGCCTGTATGCGATCTTCTTGAACCGCCGCTTACGACTGTTGATGTACCCAAAAAGGCATTTGGCAGTTTGGGATTTAAGCAGCTTACGAATAAGATACAGAGGAACAGCAACTGTTATTTAAGAACGATGCTTTCGCCGGCTATGCGTATCAGAAAAAGCGTTATTAAAAAGCCCATGACAAAAAATATTTAGGAGGCAAGTCAGCATGGCAAAAGTAATTCTGTTTCACGGTACTCCCGACAAAAATGTTGTGCCAACTTACGGCAAGGGTGAAGATAAGCACGACTACGGACGCGGTTTCTATTTGACAGAAAGCCTAGAGCTTGCAAAAGAATGGGCAGTATGCAGGCCAAATAAAGAAAACGGCTGGGTTCATAAATATGAATTAGAGATAGATAGTTTGAAAATATTAGATTTTCAAAATGAAAATATTTTGTCTTGGCTGGCAGAACTCATGAAACACCGTGATGCATCTGATTCCAAAAGATACAGAATGCTTGCCGGTAAGTTTATTGCAAAATACGGAATAGATACATCAGAATATGATGTCATAAAAGGTTGGAGAGCAAACGCTTCCTATTTCTATATTGCAAGAGAGTTTGTAAGAGACAACGTTGATATTGATATACTGGAAGATCTTTTGTCTCTGGGCGGATTGGGGATTCAGTATTGTATAAAATCCGAATTAGCTTATTCAAAACTTAAAGAGATAAAAGATGCGCTTTACATGGTCAGCTATGACGAGTTTAATGAAAAATATAATTTACGTGATGCGGAGGCAAGAAGAAAAATGCGTGATCTCATCGATTCGGATGCGAACAAAGTAACACACGTATTCAGCACGCTTTTTGAGAGGTGACTAAAATGAGAGCATATCCTGAGGTTTATTTGAACAATGTAGTGGAGAATCAAGGCAAATTATTTGATATGGTATCATGTGATTTCCCTGATTTCGACACAAAAAATTTCATTACGGCGTATATGAAAAGCAAAACCCGAAAAAGCATCGACGAAGCGCAGGCATATGTAAATACTATGGACGCGGAAGAATTGCTGACGTATTTTTTGGAAACCGAAAAATACACCTTTCAGCCCGGAAAATCTCTTGAAGGCTTTATGCCGGACTGGATAGGCGAATTTTACGCGTACTATCAATGGTATTACAATATACCGAGCGCAGAATTGATAGAAAGAGTCCCGCTCGACTTTTTGATAAAGGCATACGGCGGACTTCACGATCTGGATCTTGAATTGGCGGTAAAGAAAGCAGGTGAAAATTAAATGAATGTGATATGTTTTCATGATCCTGATGAAGAAAACGGATATCTGAGCAATTGGTTTTTTTGCCGGTTTACCGTTGACAATTTAGAATTTTCCTCAGCTGAACAATTCATGATGTATAAAAAAGCAATGTGCTTTAACGACAGCGATACCTCAATGAAAATATTAAAAACCGACAATGCTGCAGAGATAAAGAAATTGGGTCGTCTTGTCGTGGGATATAATGAAAATCATTGGAACGGTGTAAGACAAATCATAGTTTATGAAGGGCTTTTACAGAAATTTTATCAGAATAAAGATCTGAAAAACAGATTATTGGATACAGGTGATTCGCTTTTAGCCGAATGTGCCGTAAATGACCGTATATGGGGCATAGGTCTGTCCATGCATGACCCCGAGCGCTTTTGCCGAACAAAATGGAAGGGAGAAAACCTGCTTGGATATACTCTGATGGCGGTTCGGGACAAGCTACGGAACACCAATCCTACCTATTGATATTTCAAATAGCAGAATCACACTTACATTATAGGATCTAAAAAAGCATGTAAAACAGAGTATGTCGGCAGCAGTACCGGTATACTCTGTTTTGCGTTTATCAAAGCAAAGATTTTCTCAAAAAGCATCACATTAATATTGACAATGTCCTGTTATTAATGTAAAATATGATTAAAGGACGTGATATTTATGGACCCTAACAAATACCGTGATCTCGGCGAGGATCTTAAAAGGATCGTATCCGATGCAGTCGGGTCACAAAATTATGATGATCTCAGTGAGAATATTTCAAAAATGGTGAGCGGCGCTCTTTCCGCCGCCGGAACGGAGATAAGAAAGACAGGGGAATCTCTTAAAAACAGCTTTTTCACTAATACGGCTGCGAACGCTTTTCCGTATCCCGTGAACAAAAAGGCTCTGCCTTCGGGCTACGGCATGGTATCTCTTATACTCGGCTCAGCAGGCACAGCTGGATTTGCCGTTCTGGCTTTTTTGTCGCTGCTTGCCGACTATTTTCTGCCGTCTACCGCGCTGACCGTAATATTCGCGGCGCTTGCGGTAGTCTGCCTTGTATTTGCGGTCAAAGGCTACAGAGCCTACAGACTGAAAAAGCATTTTAAACGCTACATTATGCTTATGAGCGGCGAAAAACAATATCTTATAGACGATATAGCCGCGTCATATCCGCTTGACAGAAAGGTCGTTGCAAGGGAACTTTCCAGGCTCATAACGCTCGGAGCTTTTCCGCAGGGGCATATAGACGATGAAAAAAAATATTTCATAGGCGACAATGAGACGTATCAATACTATTTGCGCACGAAGGAGACCGAGAGACGTATAATGAGCAATCCTCAAGAGGCTCGGAAGCTTGAGCAGACACGCGCATCGATAGAGAAGGGGAGACAGTATATTGAAAGCATACGTCACGCCAACGATATAATAATAGACAAGGAAATGTCGGACAAGCTCGACACTACGGAGCTCATACTCAAAAATATATTCGACAGGCTCGAAAAACGCCCCGATCTCGTGCCCGATGCCAGAAAGCTCATTGAATACTATCTGCCGATAACCGAAAAGCTGCTCAGCGCATATATCGAGCTTGACAGACAGAACATAGGCTCGGAAAATATAGACCGTTCAAAGCTTGAGATCGAAAAGTCTATGGATTCGGTAAACACGGCATTTTATAATCTTTACAACAGCCTTTTCACGGACGATAAGGTGGATATCATATCGGACATAAGCGTGCTTCGCTCCATGTTCGCGCAGGAAGGCTTAAACAACAGTGATTTTAAGAAAGGAAAGGATGATCCGAATGGAAATTGAAAAACCGTCACTTACACTCACACCTGACCTCAGTGTTCCGGCACAGGAACCGGCTCCCGCACCGCAGCCTGCGGCAGAGCTCGGTGAGGAAGCGTCGCTGACCGACGAAGAAAAAGCAATGGTGGAATCGTTTGCCTCACAGATAGATATAAAGAACCCATCCATGGTGCTGCAATACGGCGCGGGCACCCAACAGAAAATGGCGTCGTTTTCGGAAAAGGCGCTCGAATCGGTCCAGACAAAGGATCTCGGCGAGGTGGGAGACATGCTCACCGACATAGTTAAGGAGCTGCAGTCGTTCGATGCCGTAGAAGAGGACAAGGGCGGCATATTCAAGATATTCCGCAAGGCGTCCGACAAGATCGATAATCTTAAGATAAAATACAGCAAAGTAGAGAACAATATAGACAGTGTTGTCAAAAATCTTGAGCGGCATCAGATACAGCTTATGAAGGACATATCCGGGCTTGACCAGCTCTATGAATCCAATCTCGTGTACTACAAGGAGCTCACGATGTACATCCTTGCCGGCAAAAAGAGTCTCAAAAAATTTGAGAAGACTGAGCTTGCCGCCGCAAAGGCAAAGGCGGAAAAGAGCGGTCTGCCGGAGGATGCGCAGGCGGCAAAGGATATGAACGATATGGCGCTCCGCTTTGAAAAGAAGCTGCACGATCTTGAGCTCACAAGGATGATCGCGATACAGACCGCCCCGCAGATACGTCTTATCCAGAGCAACGACACGGCAATGGCTGAGAAGATACAGTCCACCATCGTAAACACCATACCGCTGTGGAAAAGCAGGATGGTTCTCGCTCTCGGGATAGCGCACTCGGCAGAGGCGGCAAAGGCGCAGCGTGCCGTTACCGACATGACCAATGAGCTGCTCAAAAAGAACGCTCAGATGCTCAAGCAGGCATCGGTGGACACCGCAAGGGAAACGGAACGCGGCATTGTCGATATAGAGACACTCAAGGAAACAAATCAGACACTCATATCAACTCTCGATGAGGTCCTGACGATACAGGCGGACGGCAGACAGAAGCGAAAGGACGCGGAGGCCGAGCTTGTAAAGATAGAGGGCGAATTGAAACAAAAGCTGCTTGAGCTGAGCAGATAACACTTTATCAACGGGCGGGCGCAAAAGCGTCCGCTCTCTTTTAAAAGGAGGCGACTATATTGAAATACGCACTTTCACTCGCCGGCGGCGGGACACGCGGAGCTTTTCAGGCGGGAGTCTGGCGTGCCCTTTGTGAAATGGGGCTTGAGATAACCGCCATAACCGGAACATCCATCGGCGCCGTAAACGGAGCAATGTTTGCAATGGGTGAGGACACGGCGGAAATGTGGTCAAACATAAGCGTGGATGACATAGTTGACGTTCCAAAAAAGCACAGCAATCTGCTCTCTCCCGATTCGCTCCTGACGCTTGCAAAAAACGGCACCAACGGCGGTCTCGACACAACACCGTTCAGACGGCTGCTGACCTCTCTCATCTCAGAGGACCGCATCCGCAGCTCGGGCGTGGAATTCGGGCTCTGCACCTTCTGCGTGACCGATAAAAAGTCAGTCGAGCTTTTTCTTGAGGACATACCCGAGGGAAAGGTGGTCGATTATATACTGGCAAGCGCATGCTTTCCCGTTTTTAAGCCCGTTATGATAGACGGAAAGGAATATTCGGACGGCAGCGCCCGAAATAATCTTCCTATCAACATGCTTACCGACCGCGACTATGACACGATTATATCCGTATCGGTAAGGGGCGTAGGAGTGATACGCGACTTTGACGGCTGCGGAGCAAATATCATAAAGATAAAGTCACCGACTCCCGAGGTCGGACTTATGGACTTTGACCGTGACGCCATAAAGCGCAGCATCAAGAGCGGATACTTCGAATGCATGAAAGCGTTCGGAAAATTCTCGGGTGACAGCTACTCGTTTTACAACGATTCCTACAATGACGCCGTATCGGTATACGGCAAAGAGCTTATACGAGGCATGGAGGCGGCAGCCGCAATACTGGACATAGACCGTTATACACCTTATAAATTTGAGCAGCTCGCGCGCATGATACTTGCCGGCTATAAAAAGAGCCCGCGTCTCAGACACCTTTCATCATATATAGGAAACGGCAAGAGCGGATTTATCCATGAGAAGCTTGACCTGCTCGGCGACCTGTATTCGGCGGCAAATTCTATTGTTTATTTATCCAAGTATTTGCAATGATATGGCATTTTATGCTTTTTTAAGACCTTTTTCCCTGATATTCCTTAAAAAAAGGGGAAAAAGGTCTTGTATTTTGCCGAAAAAAATTATATAATAGATTATATGTATAAACGAAAATCTACATAATTAATTATAGGGAACTGGCAATGAAAAAATTTTTTATGATCGTTATAGCGATCGCGGTCTTGTCTATAGCGGGATACGGGATAGCATACCTTGTTTCTCCGGTCACATCTATAGAGCTTGAAGAATACGTTCACGAAGTCGGCATTTCGTGCCCCGACGCATTTATCGTCAGGAACGAATCGGTCTACTATGCGACCTCAGCCGGGACCGTATACGACTCTACGCAGGAAGGCGACCGTGTTGCGCGGGACACCGTGATAAGCACAGTATACAACGGCTCGGTGGACACATCCGTGCTCCGCGAACTGCAAACGATAGACAATAACATAAGCAGGCTTAGGCGCAGAGAGGCACAGAGCACTCTATATTCACCTGATACCGCATCGGTAGAAAGTGAGATCGCCTCGCGTCTTAACTCAATACCCGATCTCGCCGACGAGGACAATGTAGAACAGATACACGAATACAGAGACGATATAAACAGTCTGCGCGCGGGAGAAGACATTTCGATCACCGCAAAAATAGATGAGCTTACAGCCGAGAAAACTTCGGTGGAAAATTCAATATCGACAGGTAAATCTGACATTCTGAGCGACCGGGCAGGGATATTCTCATCATATACCGACGGTCTTGAAGCCGTCCTTTCACCTGACAGGATAGGCGAGTACAGCGTATCTTATATACGCGGACTTACTCCGCAGAATACCAGACGCCAGAGCGGCAGCTCAGTGCTTGTCGGAGACCCGATATGCAAGGTCATGAACAATCACGTCTGGTACGTGCTCGGAATAGCGGAAAGCTCGGATTCCTCGCTCTGCCAGGTCGATGCCGAGGTAACGGTCAGGTTCAGTAATCTTTCCGGATCTTCGGCGCCGGGCAGGATAACGTATGTCTCCGAGCCGGACGAAAACGGAGAGTACCTCTTTCTTGTAGAGGTGTCCACTTTCCTTGAAAGCGCATTCTCCTACAGGAATATCGACGCCGATATAATCTTTGAGGAATATTCCGGCTACAGAGTTCCTTCCGAGTCGATAAGAACAGGAGATACTCTGGACAGCTACTATGTTTACGCAACGGTCGGATCCGAAACATACCGGTGCGACTGCGAAGTCCTCTATACCGATATAGATGAGGGTTATTCGATCATACGTTCAACGGAAGACGCGGAGAACAAGCTCGGTTCAATGGAGCGGCTTGTTGTCGGGGAACGGTAAGGAGGGACAGCTTTGAATATTGAAGAAAATCTTAACAAAGTAAGAAACAATATCGCCGCAGCAGCAGCCGAAAGCGGCAGGGATCCTAAAGAGATCACACTTATCGCCGTTACAAAGACCCATCCGCCGGAGATGATGAACGAGGCGATACGGCTCGGCGTGACCGATATAGGCGAAAACAAGCCGCAGGAGGTAAGGGACAAATTCGACAAGGTCCTTCCGGTAAAATGGCATCTTATCGGTCACCTTCAGACAAACAAGGTGAAATACATCATTGACCGCTGCGTAATGATACACAGCGTCGATTCGATAAAGCTCATGGATGAGATAGAGAGGCTCGCATCGGCTCATGATAAGGATATAGATATTCTTATACAAGTAAATATATCCGGAGAGGCGACAAAATCGGGCGCAGCCCCCGATGAGCTTGAAGCGCTTTTAGAGCATGCCGGGACACTTTCGAGAACGCATGTTAAAGGGCTCATGACAATAGCTCCGAAAGCAGAATTCGGTGACCCGGAAATACATTTCAAAAACATGAAAAAACTGTTCGACAGTCTTAAAGACCGCGGCTACAAAAATGTCGAAATGCGGGAGCTTTCGATGGGGATGAGCGGCGACTACGAAGCAGCCGTAAGATGCGGCGCTACAATGGTGCGCGTGGGCAGCGCCATATTCGGCGCAAGGGATTACGGCACACACGATATACGATGATACCCCGTTCAGATCACGGAGAATTCACAGAAAGGATGTGCTTATATGTCATTTATCAGCAACGCAAGAAGAGCATTGGGTTCAAGATCCGACACCGAATATGAGGATTACGGCTACAATGAGGAGGACTACGATTACGCCGAGGAGGAAAAGCCCAAAAGAAGAGGATTTTTCTCGCTTTTCACAAAAAAAGACCGCGATGAATATGAGGATGTATACGATGATGAACCGGAGTCATATTCCGAACGCCGCTCGTACTCGGGTTACGGGAGCAGGGAATACGACCGCAGCGGAAGCAGATATTCATCATCATATGCGAGTGACAGACAGCAGCGCTCGTCATATTCAAACGACAGACAGCAGCGCTCGTCATCGCAGTCTTCGATCCGCTACGAGTCTTCGCCCTCCGATATGGAGGTAAAGGTCCTTTATCCCAAAAGCTTCGACGATTCCGCAGATATCGTAAAGGAAGTAAAGGCGCGCAAGATAACTATATTTGACGTGTCCGAGATCGGCTCCAACGAGGAGGCGCGCAGGGTCGTTGATTACATATGCGGCGCGGCGGAAGGAATGGAATGCCCGTTCTCACGTCTTTGCCCGAGCATATTCTGCATAGCGCCCAAGGGCGTAAGGCTTACAAATACAAAGGAAAAACTCAGACGCTGATGGAACAAAATGATAAAAAACTGCTGACTGCAAAGATCGAGGATCTTTTTGAGCTCTGCGGCAAATACTGTGAAGCCAGATTTTCGGATTTTCTTGACGGTGCAGAGCAGTCAATAATAAACAGAGAAGTCGTTTTTCCATACGGCTGCAGCGTTATGATATACGGCGGATTTCCGGACGCGGAGAAAAAGATCATAGGAGTGTTCCCGGAATGGGAGGAGCCCGATGCATCGGCATTCCCAATAGTATGCATAAAAGCCGAGGGCGGATACACACGCCCGCTCACTCACCGCGATTATCTGGGCTCCGTGCTCTCGCTCGGCATATCACCGTCGAAGCTTGGCGATATAGTGGTATCGGACGGCTGCGCATATATATTTCTGCACTCGGATATCGCGGAATACGTATCGGGATCGCTGCATAAGATAGGTAACCAAAGCGTTAAGCTATCGCTGATACCCGATCCGTCGTCGGTAAAAATAGAGCGAAAATATCTGACGATCGAAACAGTGTGCGCATCGGAACGACTGGACGCGCTCACAGCTGCAGCCGCCAACATATCACGCTCCGAAGCCGCAAAGCTCATTGAAGGCGGGAAAGTAAAACTGAACCATCTCGAGATATACAAGACCTCCGAGACGGTGAAGGAAGGCGATCTGCTTTCCGTGCGCGGCAGCGGCAGATTTATTGTATACAGATTCGGAGCGGAAACACGAAAGAAACGGCTTCACGTAACATTAAAAAAATTTATTTAGGGTAGTGCTCATATGACACCCGGAACGGAGGATTTATGCTTAAACCGGTCGATATTCAGAACAAGGAGTTTGAAAAAAAGCTCAAGGGCTACGACTGCGACGAGGTAGACGATTTTCTTGACGCGATAATTCAGGATTATGAGGCGCTGTTCCAGGAGAACCAAAGCCTGAAAAACAGGATAGGCGTACTTACAGACGCCGTTGAGCGCTACAAACAGATCGAGGATACGATGCACAAATCTCTCGATGTTGCGAGACAGTCTGCGCAGGACATCAAGAACAACGCAAACATGGAGGCGCAGGCGATCGTGAACAGAGCGAAGCTCGACGCCGCAAGGCTTGCGCGTCAGATCGACGAGGAGCATATAAAAAAGCATCAGGAGATGCTCAAAGTAAAGCAGGAGGTGGACACCTACAAGGAGAGGATAAAGACCGTCTGCGAAAATCTTATGAAAACACTTGACGATATGTGATTTAATTATAGCGCAGCAGCGGGACCCGTCTTTGCACCGGTCTCGCTATTTTATTATAGTGCTTGCATTATCGCGAATAAAATGATATAATAAACACAAGATATAAAACATGCATGCGCCGAAAGGAGCGATAACTATGACTTACACAATATCTGATATCAAAAAAAGACAGAACCTATCGCCCGCAATTACGGGATCCACAGAATGAGCTTGTTCGGATCATATGCACGAGGTGAAGCGAAAGAAGGCAGTGATATAGATATATATATTGATAAAGGAGAATTAAGGAATTTGATTCAGTATTTTTCATTTATTGATGAACTTGAGAAAACACTTAACTGCCACGTAGATGTTGTGACAACAGGTATACAGGATAAGGAGTTTTTAAGAACTATTAAATCGGAGGGGGTTCTCTTGTATGAAAAATAAGGATATCCAAGTCATAAAAAAAATGATATCATACTGCAATGATATTAGCACGTTATTGAAACGATATAAATTAGCTTAATGATTTTACACTTAAATAAATGAAACAGCGGCGCCTATGCATGTATGCATATCATGCAAAGGCGCCTATATTTATATTTATTTCTTTTTAAACTCCTCCCACGGTGTGAGCGTGTTCCTTCTCACTATATACGCCTTTTCGGCTATCTCCGCGAGGGGCGTATCGCTGAAGCTGTCGGAATAGAAACGTTCACAGGATTCTATCCCATACTTCTCCTTTAAACGTCTCACCTTTTCGGCGCCCCAGCAGTTCTCGCCCGTGTATCTGCCTGTCCTGCTGTCAACCCTCGATGCTATAAGCCTTTTTACGCCGAGCCTTTCACAGATCGGCTTTAACAGGAATTCGGGCGACGCGGATATTATTATATCGTCCTCACGGCGCTGCTTTCTGTAATACTCCAATATGTTTTTCTCGTGCCCGTCCCAAAAATCAGATACAGCCGCGTCAACATTCGGTATCATACGAAGAAAGCCGTACATACGCTCCTTGAACTGCGTTTTTGTCTTGATGCCTAAAGCATATGAGACAAAGGCAAAAAACGTCGGAAACGCCCATATAAACGGCTTCTTGTACCTGCCCGCGCAGTACAGTATAAAATCCGCCGTGGAATCGCCGTCATAGATCGTTTTGTCGAAATCGTAAATATTCAAACCGAAAATTTCCTTTCACTCTATTTATCCGTTTCATTTATAAGCGATACCGCATACGCGCTTATTCCCTCGCCGCGTCCCTCAAAGCCCAATTTCTCGGTCGTGGTCGCCTTTACGTTGACACGGTCTTTGTCTATCCCTAGATCCGATGCGATATTTTCACGCATCTTTTCTATATACGGCATCATCTTCGGTCTCTGCGCCGCTATGGTTATATCCATGTTTTCTATTGAAAAACCATTTTCGCATACCTTTTCGACCACTCTGCGAAGCAGTATCCTGCTGTCTATATCCTTGAACTCATCCGCTGTATCCGGGAAAAGCCTGCCTATATCTCCGAGCGCAGCGGCGCCCAAAAGACTGTCGCAGAGCGCATGTATCGCGACATCCGCATCCGAATGTCCCAAAAGTCCCTTTTCATACGGTATGTCCACGCCGCATATTATACACTTTCTTCCCTCAACAAGCTTATGCACATCGTATCCGAAACCGACTCTCATATAATATCACACCCTTATTTTTTTCTCATGTCTATTATGCGCTCTGCGGCAGTTATATCCGCAGGCGTTGTTAGCTTTATGTTCTCGTAGCTGCCCATCGTGAAATGGACTTCACGTCCGTAACGTTCAAAAACAGAACAGTCATCCGTCACCGAAACACCCTCAGCCTTTATACGGCGATGCAGCTCGGCTATCTCTTCTCTCTTGAATACCTGCGGTGTCTGTATCTGCACGGTCCTTTCACGATCCACAGTACCCATTATCCGTCCGGAGGCATCAATGGTTTTAAGCGTGTCCTTCACAGGCACACCGACCGCCGCGGCTCCGTATTTTTCCGCGTCCTCTATAACAGCGCAGATCTCCTCATCCGTTACCAGACATCTTGCTCCATCATGGATCACTGCAAGCTCTCCGGAAGCTGCCGAAAGCCCTGTATACACCGAATCACTGCGCTCCGCTCCGCCCTCAACGACTGCCGCAGCCTTTGTTATACCGTCGCGCGCGATGATCCCACAGCACTTTTCTATATCATCCGGTCCGGTTACGACCACTATCTCATCTATGACCTTGCACCGCTGAAAAACCGACAGCGTGTGCGCAAGTATCTCCTTTCCGCGAAGCGGCAGGTATACCTTGTTTATATCCGCGCCCATCCTGCGCCCTCTGCCTCCGGCGGCTATTATCGCTGAAACCATATTCTCCTCCGTTATTGCCAAAACAGCCGCGAACATGTTCGCGGCTGTTGTCTTTATGCTTAGTTATTGCCCCACTGCCGCAAGCACCGTATCGTCAAGTATCATCTCGATATCGCTTTCACCTGCGACACCCGACAGAATAAGCTCGCTCAGCACGATCTGCCGCGCAGAACCGAGCGTTTTGCGCTCACTCGTAGAAAGCCCCTTGCGCCTGTCGCGGCACATGAGCTCTTTTAAAACCTCGGCGACCTGATATATATCTCCCGACTTGAGCCTCTGCATATTCTCGCGCTGACGCTTATTCCAGTTGATATCATCACCGACCTCCATATCACGGAAATGCTCAAGCACCTTCTTTGCCTCATCCTTTGATATTACATCCCGTATGCCTATTTTCTCGCATCCGTCGACCGGCACGTCTGAGATCATATTCCCCACGGCAAAGCATACCACGTAGTATTCACGCTCAACTCCTCCGAGAACTATCTTCTTTACATCCTTGATCGTCCCCGCTCCGTGCATCGGGTGTACGACCTTGTCTCCGATACTGTACATGCTTCACCGCTCCTTTGCAATAAAACCAAATGACCAATTTTGTTTCCTTACTGTGTTTATTATAACACATTTTTTATGAAATGTCAAATGATTTATTTTATCACATTTCTTTATAAAAATCAATATAAATTATGATTATTATACGCCCAATTTATTTCTCAGAAATTGTGCATATTGCACAACTAACGAGCTCATTAAGGTGCTGCATTTGCAGCTGAAACAGGCGGGAGCAATATTTAAAGCCCTCTCCCGCCCGAAAATATACTTATTCAGCCGTTCCGAAAACCATATTGTCTATCTCGGTCGACCACTCCCAGTTCTTTTCATTACGCACCGCAAGCATCTCCACAGCTGCAAGATCCTCCGCATTCTCAAAGGTCATTTCACCGCTGAAGGACTTGACGTTCTGAGTAAGCGTAAACGTTACCGTCTTTGTCTCAAAATCAGCCTCAGCCTCGATGTGCACCACACCCGCGCCTGTGAGACCTGTCCCGGTCCACGGCAGCGTTTCAAGGCCTTGATTTGAGATCTTTCCGCCGTAGTTGTACTCAAGCTCCGCATCCTTATATGTCTTGAAAGAAAGGAACACATTGCCCTCACTGTCGGCGAATCTCAGCTCGCCAACGGAGCTTCCTCCCGTCATTTCTCCTACGTCCCAGTCAAGGGAGATATATGCCTTTCCCGTCATCGGTCCGGGCAAATTGTACACAGCGTTTCTGTTGCCCTTATCGCTGCCTCCGAAGTGCATAGCGCCGTCTGCCGACACGCCTATCTCGGGCATTGGCGCAGGCTTTGTTCCTGCCCATCCGGCAGCGTCTCCCTCGCTGTAGGACGAGTAATCCTCGTCAACATATATCTTATACGCTGTGCCGTTCACCTGCTTCTCGGTATATTCCAGCCCTTCAAGCGGATCGCCCGCGGGAGTTGCCTCCGGCATTGGGGTAGGCGTGGGTATCGGCTCCGGATCCGGCTCTCTGCCGCTCGTTAACGCTTCCACGATCTTATCCCTATCCGACCAATCGGTGACCTCGCTGTCTGAGATCACGATAAGCCTGCCTGTCTGATCCCAGCTCACCGCCTTGCCGAATGCTTCGGCAACCGCTCTCAGCGGCAGCATGGTCCTGTCATTCATTATCTGCGGCGGAGCCTCGAGCGTTTTTGTCTCTCCATTTACGGTATATGAGGCATTATTTATATGCATCACTATATCCCTTCCGCCGCCGGAAACCGTCACCTGCTGTGTCCCGCCGTCCCATGCGATATCCATCCCGAGCACCTCGGAGATAAATCTTACCGGAACAAGCGTTCTGTCATTCACTATGGTCGGCACAACAGCCGAATTATCCTCGTCTATCATGACGATCCTGTCATCCGCATACGCATACGGACTGTCTACTCTGAGCGTCACCGTATCCGCCGCGCGCTTTGCATAGCCGACGTCTATCGTATACGGCTTTGCCGCATCGGGACTCGATATGCGGACTCCGTCCTTTTCGGTATAGACATTATATGCCGGTATCTCTGTCGTCTCATATCCGAGGTAAAAGTCCACATTCGCGGGCTGATTATAATGGTTATTCTGCATTGCGACAGATGCCCTGTAATAACGGTCATGCATTAGCGTCGGGATCCTGTAGCGCGTTTCTATATTTGTTGAATATATTCTTATCCCGGACTCATCCTCGGTCTTCCAGACGATCTCATCGCGCCAGTCACCGAACAGGTCCGCTGCAGCGCACGGCACTGCCTTTGTTCCGCAGTTTGACGCGCAGCCGTCCGCATCAAACAGCACTTCTATGACCTTGTCCGTCCAGTTCCACTTCGAAACGCGTATCCCGTCAAGGAACTCGCTCAGAAGATCTCCGTCCCAATAGATCTTGAAGTTCATCGGCAGCGTCCCCTGCATATATGTTCCGTCTTCGTTCATCTGATACGTTCCGTCGGAAAGACGCGTGTAGAATTCATTAAATCCGTCGGCTATCTTTTCGCCGCCTATATTCATCGGCACCGTGGCGGTGGATCCCCACAGCTCATAGCCCGGATACGTTGGATCTATATCCGCCGCGCGGCTCCTGCCCGTATCCTTGTTCTTTCCCCAGCCAAAGAGCAGCTGTCCCGTTCTCGCATCGTGCAGCTCTATATTTGCGGGCAGGTTTGATGTCTCATGGCATGCCCACACATAATATCCGGGGTATTCGGGATCCATTACAGCGACGTCGAACGCGTCCCCGTGCCCGAGCTTTATCGTATTACCCTCGGCATCCTCACCGTTTACCGCATACATCGTACTGCCGTCATCATCTATAGCCATGGGACCGGAAAGTATCTCATCCTTTCCGTCAAAATCCACGTCAGCGACGGCAAGGTTGTGGTTTGCCGCGCCGTATATGCTGTTCACATCCTCAGCATTCGGAGTTTCCGCCTCCCAGTCGAGCACGAATTTATCGTCCTCTATATGCCATGCCGCCGCGCGCACATTGTCCCATGCGCCGCGCACCTCTACAAAGCTCGGCGTAACACCGTCAAGATACGCAAGTCCGAACAGATGATGGCTTGCGCGTTTTGTGAGTCTGCCGGTATCGGTATATCTGTACGACCACTCCGAAAGGGGAGTCTGTGACGGCAGAAGATCTATCCTGTCCATCTCTGCGCCCGTTTCGCCGTCATACATAGAAAGATACTCCGGTGTTGAAACTATGTACTGTCTGTCCTGGAATATTGCGAGGTTGTCCGCCTGCTTGGTATAATCCGTTACCTCTCCGTTTTCGCCCGTTATAACATTCCCCGTTCCGTCTGTTGTGCCCTCGAACGAACGCATTATGACCTCAGCCTTGCCGTCACCGTTGAAATCGTAGACCATCATATTGAGGTCATGCTCATTGATCTCATTGGGTCCTATATTTATCGTCCACATATATTCGCCCGTAAGCTCATAAGCCTCAATTATCGGATATGCCACACGCGTTTCAACGCTCATGTCCTTGGGGATGCGTCTGAGCAAAAGCTCATACTGCCCGTCACCGTCAAGGTCGCCGACCGATCCGTCATCGATAATATAATCGCCCGTCTCATACTCCTTGACCTTGAATTCGGTATACTCCTTATCCCATGCCGTTGCCGCTGTCTCCTCTCCGCCGCCGTCGGTCTCCGTTATCATGACAAGCCTGTATTCCGCTCCCGCAGGCGCGTCTTCATCAAAGAAATTTGTTCCGGATATGGGCGCAGTGTTCAGCTTCTCTCCGTTTCTGTAAAGATCCCATTTTATATCCTGCGGATCCGTGCCGAGAAAGCGCCAGCTTACAAGCGTTCCGCCGTCACCGGGCACCGCGACAAGTCCTCTGTCAAGATACTCAACACGTCTTTGCGTATCCGGCTTTTCCGCATAAAGCGACTCTGTCTCCGCCTTTGCGGCAGCATCCTCCGTCTCCTCATAATACCCTGTCGTGAATCCGTCATTGGATGTATCAGGCGTAAACGACGCATAGCAAGGCACCGACACTCCGACCGCCGCCGCCAGAAATGCCGCTGTTAGTCTGATCTTCATATAATACCGCTCCTCTCTCTTTATATTCTTCACGTACTATCAAAAAGAGCAGAGAAACACAATATCCCCATTATGTCTCCCTGCTCTGCCTTGTATTTAATTATATCATTAAATCATACAGCGGTAAATCAAAACATCAGTCAATATTCATTAAAATTCCGTTTCAATTCTTCAACAATTTCAAAGCAATTATTAAAGTCTATAATATCCTAAACAATTAATCATAATACACATGTCTACATCATTATTTTTAGTTAAGTATCAGTCTAAAATTTTATACTGTTGACTACTGTTTCATCTGATCTTAGTTTAATATTTCATTTCAAACAAATTGAATCCATATGTTGGATAATACATTATATTAAAACTTCTTTCTATCTTTCCAACAGTATACCATTCACTTACCTCAAAAGTGTATGATTCGTCAAGACTGTTAATATTTTCCGTAAAATTCCCAACGCATAAAAAATTAACATCATCATAATTATCATCTACTGGTCTTTTTAAAAATAATTCCGGACTGTTGCCAGTTAATTCCCTTATATATCTTGGACAACTATTTATTCCTGCACTATCTGTGGTAATGAATTTTGCATCTGTGGTATTAACTCCATGACATAAAATAACAACCTTATTATCTTGCACATATTCGTTTATATCAAATTTATTTGCATTAATCGTTCTTTTTATCGGAAACAACCAAATCCCGACAATCAGTATGATTACAAATACAATAATTATTTTATTTTTTGACATCATTAATATTCCTTTCCATAATATCAATCTTATGTTTAAATTAGCTCTGCAATAGGTATACCCATTCAGTCCATCCCTAATAGGATCTTCCGTTATAAACCTACCCGATACCGGTGAATAGTACCTTGCTCTGAGGTATATGCTTTCAGTTTCGCCATCGAAGTACTCGC
>DVNB01000081.1 GCA_018714695.1 Candidatus Ornithomonoglobus merdipullorum
TTTTTATGCGTGGTGTAGATTTATGCCACGCATTTTTTAATTGCGTAGAAATACACTTATTGTTTTGTAGTTGAAAAGGAGACGTGTCATGAGTGCAAAGTTTATAGGAAATATCAGCACAAGAAAACTGCACATATTACAATATGCAGACGGACGATGTAAAATAAAATTAATTCGTGCGGAGAACAAAAAAGAATTTAATTCTTTGGAAGAAGCTATGAGTTATCCTGATAAGGATCATCCTATATTTTCAAAATGCGGAAATTGTTTTAAGAAGATGGAAATAGAAAAATAAAATTGTACAACAAACAGAAATCACAAAAATGAGAACAAATACTGCATGATAAGGTTTACGTTATACATATTAAGAAAGGATTGATAACCATGAAATATTGTACGAATTGCGGCAGTCCGTTGGATGATAATGCAGCCGTGTGTGACAAATGCGGCAAACCGCTGAATAATGTTGATGCACCGCAACAGGCAGCACCAACAACACCTGCAGAAAAGGTTAGCGCTTTTGGCATTATAGCGTTCATATTATCTATTATAGGCTTTATGACAGGTTTTCTGCGTATAGGAGTAGCATTTGATGTAGTAGCTATAATTTTGGCGATCATCGTTTTAATAAAGTCAAAACGCAAACCGACAAAAAAAGGACTGCCAATAGCCGGAATCAGTGTTGCGGCAGTTTCATTGATATTTATGGCAATTATTTATGGAGGTATCTCTATAAATAATTGGAACAAAGTAAAAAATGTGGAGGAACAGATCGACAACATAGGTCAAGTAACTATTAACAGCAAAGATTTTATTACTGCCGCTGAAGAAGGTTACAATAAATTATCGGATGAACAAAAAGAAAAAGTTGATAATTACGACGTTCTGACAACTGCAAGAGCAAATTACAATGAAATACAAAGAGCGGATATGCTCGAAAAAGCGCGCCTTACCAATGTTGCAACATTGCCAGACGAAGTGGATAACAATTTTAATGTTGTGCAACAAGAATATAACGGAAAAATAGTTGCATTTGGCAGCTACGTAATTGATATTAACGATAATAATATTGATTGTACATTTACATGGGGAGCCAATGTGAATTACATTTTTGCATCACAAGGTATATATGGATATAAAGAAGCAGCTGATGCACATGCTTACTTTGTCGATAGCAATGTGCTTTATAATCTGAACAAGGGAGATAATATACTTATTATGGGTAGACTGGAAGTTCTCGGTCAATACAACTATGTAATAAATGACGCATATTTACTAACCCAAGATGAATATGATCTCATCCAGAATAAAACTAATGCAGAAATTGCGTCCGGCAGCGAATGATCATATACTTTAGGCAGCTTAAACGGCTGCCTTTTGTGTTTTGCAACAGATCATAAAAAAAGCTACATGTTATAGATTACCGCCGCGGGGCGGCTATATTTTAGGATAATATAAGTATTATTCTTTATATCCGCTTTATGTGGTCTATACGGTAAATAAATCATCCAAAATTTTTTGCAAACTTTGAGGACAAAGTTTTATAAGCCATCAACAGTGTTTTTCAAATATTCATGAGAGAAACAATAAAACTATATCTCTAATAAAATATTAAAGGAGCTAGGAAAATATAGCTACTAAAAATGCAAGCTTTCGTATTGATGAAAGCGCCTGTGAGCATTATTTAATATTAGCCGCCAACAGCAAGCTTTGTTGATCCTGTACAGACATCCGCATAGTTAAACTTCATTTTTTACTTTTAGACTACCGTCTCTTTTTCGCCCTCATCCCACTACGCCGACAAAGCGCTCGAATATCGCCATTTCCGTCTTGTCCGTCCCAAACACAAATTCCGGATGCTACTGTACCGCCCATAAAAATCGGCTCTTTGGGCGCCGCAGCGCCTCTGTCAGCCATCGGGCGGTACTGCCATCGGCTCAGGTCCGCCCGCGAGCTTACGCACCGCTTGATGATAGCTGTTTACCGGCAGCTCGTCCGCTTTAAAGTCACAGATTCAGCTCATACAGCAGAAATGTCGGTATGTCCTCATAGCCGCGCCCCAGATCCTTCTCCCCGGCAAACAGAAAGCCTTCCTTTTCGTACAGCCTGCACGCCGGTGTATTCGTCGGCACCACATCGAGCCTTACTGCTTTATAGCCGTCATTTTTAGCCTTATCTATGCAGTATCTTACCATCTCTCCGCCGATGCCCCTGCCGCCCAGCTCCGGATCTACTGCAAGCGTATGTATTATCATATACTCACCGCAGGAAAGCGGCACACGCCATTCTCCCGCTCCGTAATCGCCGCCGGGATCATCATTGAGGACAAAGGCTCCCGCGATCCTGCCATCTGCCATACATATATACTGTGAGCCGCTCTCTATAGCCTCCCTTATGCTTTCCCGTCCCGGGTATTCGCCTCGGCGCCAGTGCGGATAATTTATCGTGTTCTCAAGATGCTCGTTTACCCTGTCATAAAACTCGTCAAGCTCGTCGAGCATATCGAGACCGCAGTTGAATATCTCATATCCCATTCTTTTCACCTCGCATTTTATTATACTACATATCAGCGCGGATGTCAAAACTTAAATATAAAAAACAGGAGCTCCGCACAGGAAACTCCCGTTTTTCATATATCACAGCTTTTTCACGAACAGTGCGCGGATCGCGTTCAATACCGCTATTATCATAACGCCCACATCCGCGAACACGGCAAGCCACATATTCGCTATACCCAACGCGCCCAGCGCGAGACATACAAGCTTTATCCCTATCGCAAACCAGATATTTTCGTACACTATCCTTATGCACTTGCGCGATATTTTTATCGCCTTAGAGATCTTCATTGGATCATCGTCCATCAGCACGACATCCGCCGCCTCTATCGCTGCATCCGATCCCATCGCGCCCATGGCAATGCCAATATCTGCTCTTGAAAGCACAGGCGCGTCGTTTATACCATCACCCACAAACGCAAGCTTTGCCTTTTCCGGCTTTGACTCGATAAGCGCCTCGACCTCCGACACCTTATCCGCCGGGAGCAGCTCGCTGTGGACCTCGTCTATCCCGATCTCCTCAGCAGCCTGCCTTGCCGCGCTGCTTGAATCACCGGTAAGCATTACGGTCTTTTCCACTCCCGCGCGTTTCAGCGCCTCAACAGCCGCCTTTGATGTCGGCTTTACCATATCCGATATAAGGATATGGCCCGCATATTCACCGTTCAGCGCTATATGGATTATAGTCCCGGCATGATGGCAGTTTATATACCCCACACCGAGGCGCTCCATGAGTTTCGCATTTCCCGCCGCTACCTCGACATCGTCCACCTTTGCGATCACTCCGTTTCCGCTTATCTCCTGCACATCGCTCACACGTGAACGGTCCGGAACCTTTCCGTACGCCCTTTGCAGGCTCTTGCTTATGGGGTGTGAAGACGCGCTCTCGGCAAGCGCCGCGTATTCTATGAGCTTCTTATCCTTCATACGGTTATGATGTATCCCGTTCACCTCAAACACGCCCTGAGTCAGCGTGCCGGTCTTGTCAAATACCACGTACTTCGTCTTTGAAAGCGTTTCAAGATAATTCGAGCCCTTGATAAGGATTCCTTCCTTGCTCGCTCCGCCCAATCCCGCAAAGAAGCTGAGCGGTATGCTTATAACGAGCGCGCACGGACAGCTTATTACAAGGAATGTGAGCGCTCTGTAGATCCAGTCGCCCCACTCGGGAGACATCCCCAGCGCAAGCATCCTTACGAGCGGCGGAAGTATCGCGAGCGCCAGCGCGCTGTAGCAGACCGCCGGTGTATACACCCTTGCAAACTTCGAAATGAATGCCTCAGATTTGGACTTTCTCGAGCTCGCATTTTCCACAAGATCGAGTATCTTCGATACCGTTGACTCCCCGAACTCCTTCGTTGTGCGTATCTTCAGTACTCCGTTCATATTGACGCATCCGCTCACTATCTCATCGCCCTCACACACCTCGCGCGGCAGACTTTCGCCCGTGAGTGCGCTCGTATTGAGCGTTGAATGACCTTCCGAGACCACTCCGTCTATGGGCACCTTTTCGCCCGGCTGCACAACTATAACCGTTCCTATCTCTACCTCGTCCGGATCGACCTGCTCAAGCCTGCCGCCGGCCTCTATATTCGCATGATCGGGACGGATATCCATAAGCTCGCTTATGTTCCTCCGGCTCTTGCCGACTGCGTAGCTCTGGAACAGCTCGCCTATCTGGTAGAACAGCATAACAGCTATGGCCTCGGTGTAATCGCCGTCGCCTGTCACGGCTATGACTATGGCTCCGACCGTTGCTACAGCCATGAGAAAGTTTTCATCAAAGACCTGTCTGTTCTTTATCCCCTTCCCCGCTTTTATAAGTATATCGTATCCTATTACCAGATACGGCACAAGATACATCACAAACCGCAGTATGCCCTCGACCGGAATAAAACTGAAACCGATCAGGAGCGCAAACGATATTATTATCCTTATGAGCATCTTTTTCTGCTTCTTATTCATTTTGATCTCCTTTCCCCTCCGAACGAACAGGCGACCGCCGGACCCGCATCCAGCAGTTTTCCTGCTCTTCTAAACAGAAGGAGCCGAACGAGCCGGCTCCGCCGCGCCTCTGCGCGATGACGCACCTCCGGTGTCAGATAAAGATCTCGCAGTCGTCCTCGACCTTCCTGCAGTTTTTGAGCACCTGTTTCATAACACTCTTAGGATCCTGACCCTCGTCAAACTCGACGATCATTTTAAGCGTCATAAAATTCACAGTCGCACTCTTCACGCCCTCCGTCTCGTTTGCCGCAGCCTCCATTTTGTTTGCACAGTTCGCGCAGTCAACATCGATCTTATATGTCTTTTTCATTTTCATTCTCTCCTTTTGATTTTATTAAACAATTAAGCATTTGTTGAATCTTTAATTATATTATACTCTCTTGAATTTGTTTTGTCAATGCATTGTTTCTTTATATTTCTGTTTGGGATATATATGTTTCCGAATGGGCTCTTTTAAGCTATGTATCCGATATCATTCCGGAACAATACTAAGACTATAAGAAGCTTGCAAAAGCTGCATCTGGTAATGCTGAAAATCGAACATTTTCCGCTTCCCGCGGCAAAGCGCCGCCGTTTTTGACGGCAAGCTGGAATCGTAAAACGCAACCTAACAAAAGCTCTCCCATAGGCGGCAGCGCCGCCCGCGGGAGAGCTTTTTGATTTTTGATCAGAACGCAATTCTTACTCTGAACATATTGTTTTCATTGCCGCCTACCGCCGCCAATGCATCCGTCTGTGCCTGACCATACGCTGTCTGCGGATCAATCATCGATTCCGAAGTCGCAATATTCTCATCAAATTTTGAAATATTGAGTGTTGGTCTCTCATATATTTTCATAATCTTTGTCCTCCTCATACGATTTATTCTATAGATGTCGTCTTAGACGCCTGAACATCCTCGCCGTTAATAACAGCTGTTATCGAAGTAACGCTGTCTGCCGCCGCATCTACCGCTACCGCAAATACCGCACTTCCGCTTGAGATCTCCGTTGTCGCGGTTCTGTCCGCAGCAACTCCGTTGACCTTTACACTTACCGTCTTTATCGTCTCAGAGCCCGGCGTAACGGTGAATGTGAACGCCGAACCAACATTGTCTGTTTCTGTTTCTGATGTATAGTCTCCTATCTGAGTATATGTAGCTGTAGGTTCAACCTCGGGCTCTGGAAGATCTCCTGTTTTTCTTATGATTACATAGTCAAAATCAGCAGATTGATTCGATCCATTATTGTTACTGCTTGTCCAACCACCGATACCCAAGGTCGTTTCTTTTGTAAGAGTAAATACTTTTGTTGTTTCTGTCGGCAAATCCAGATTAATAATTGTATTTGCCGCATTAGGTAACGAGGTATCTCTAAGGTAAATTCCTCTACCTTCATTACCTACATATGCAACTGACAGCTCATAAATACCTTCAGGAAGTGTAACCAACTTACTAAGTCCTGATGAATTATTTGTAGCGCCCATCGCAGCATACAGCCCACATGACATATTCACATTCTCCGCTATAGTAGCTGAACTGCCAATCTCTTCTGCTTCAGCATAGTAAACCATGCCGTCATCAACTTTATCATATTGCAAGGTAATATCAGGTATATCATCAGCATATGTACCTGTAATAGGTGTTACACGCCCATCGTCATTCAAATCCGAATATTTGTAATATTCTCCATTATGTTCTACATAAGCAGCAGGCGAATACGAATATCCTACCCCTACATAACCGGTCATATCAACCGATTCCTTAACATCATCACCGCATTTGATATTTATATTAAATGATGTTTCAATCCTTGGCACAAATGTAAGTTTTAATGAAGGTCCTGCTTGTGCAGTATTTTCATTAGTTGCAACATAAAATGTTCTTACATTGTTTGTATTGTACAAACCAAGTGTTACCACGCCGTCAGTATCTGTATCTGTAAAAGCCTCTGTTACATCCAGTTCATAAGCTTCATATCCACTGGATAATCGCACACTATCAATCGAAGGCAAGTCATTGTTACCGTACAACTCTTGTAAATCATTAACTGTAATAGGAGTTGTCCATGCATCTTCAAGTCTGTTAACACAGCCTATATACATATTTCCTGTAGTATTAGCATATTTCGCTGTAACAACAGCCTCTACTTTTGCCAAAACATAAGCGCCACCATATTCTTCAATATAGTCCGTTATGTCGAATTTTGCCAGTCCAACACTTCCGTATCTTCCACTTCCAACATACCAGTCGCCAAGCAATAGTTCTTCAGCTGAAGAATAGTCAGTTGTATCATCTATCGCACACCCGGTATCCAATACAGCAGGAATACCTGTAACTACAACTATGCCATCAGATTCTTCTGACACGGATGGTGTTGATACTGTAGCCGAAGCCGTAACAGCCATGCCGGCAAAAGCGCTTGCCGCTATTGTCAGCGCAGAAATGGTGCTGACCCATTTTTTGATCTTCATAAATCTCTCTTCCTCTCATAATTTATTTTTTATATAAGCATCCCCGCCGCAAACAGTCTGCGGAAATGATCATATACCATCGCTTCTCCCAAATATCTCACATACCCTATCCGGCACAGTAGCCGCTGTTCTTTATCGCACCTATTATCCTCTCGCGCAGCTCCTTCGGTTCAAGGACCTCGCAGCGCTCAAGGCTTTTCAAAGCCCACGGCAAAACGCTTTCCCTGTCCATGTCGATCACAGCTGTAAAGCTGTTGTTCTTATGCGTAAGGATACGCACTCTGTTCACAAAGTCATGCATGATATCATTTATTGCTTCATCCCGGCACTTCACTATCACCTTTAACGGCTCGTCCGCTGAGGCGCCTGCACCGTTTTGCGCAGGCTCGTTCGTCAGGCTTATATCATGCATAAGCTCCGCTCCTATGTGCCGTTTTTCTCCGCAGATATCACATTCCGCGTAAAACATGCCCCCCTTAGGCTCCACCCCTAGCACGTCCGTCTCGCAGCGATTTTTCTTTTCACATACGCGGTCATTCTCAAATACGTATTCACTGTATCCAAAGCTTATCCTCTTTCCTTCCTCATAAGCTTTCAGCAACAGTTCCGTTTGCTCCGCAGAAAAAGCGGCTGTCAGCTTTTTCTTTTCAGCAAGATATCCGTACTGCCTCCGCTTGTACACGCTTAAAAATTTTTGCAGCTTTTCCGATATATTTCGCGCATCCGATCTTCCGCACTCGGGATCAAGATACAGACCATGGATCAGCATACGTATCTCCGCCTCGTTGAAATATATCGATCTCAGATAATAACCCTTTCCGTTGTCGTCATACGTTGAAATGTCAAAACCAAAAAACATGAGAGTATTTATATAACTGTAGACTGTACGCCTTTCGATCTTGACCTGGTATTTCTCCAGCATCATTTCAATTATCTCATTTGTTGCAAGAATATGATCTACATCCGAGTATCCGGCAAGCAGCTCCAAAAAATAAAACATATTAACATTCCGCGGCTGCATCCGAAATCACCTCATCATCACAGAAAATATCGAAAGTTCATACAAACGGCTGTTTTCTCTATTATGTAAATATTGCCTCTTTGTTCCTTATAAT
>DVNB01000082.1 GCA_018714695.1 Candidatus Ornithomonoglobus merdipullorum
CCAAAAAAGCAGAAGCCGCAGAAGCGAGCGCTTACGGACGTTGAAAAGAAGATCGTCACACAAGCGGAGCTTGACATCAAGAGCCGTGCTTTTGTTGATGTGCTTTATTATACAGGCATAAGGCGCGGCGAGGCTATGGCGCTGACTGTGCGTGATGTGGAGCTTAAGGCGGGCGAGCTGCATATATCAAAGACACTGATCTTTAAGGGCAACAATAGCAAGATAAAGGACAGCCCAAAGAGCGACGCGGGCAATCGCACGATACCGATACCGCAGCCGCTGCGTGAGACACTAAAAAAGTACATGGCTACGCT
The DNA here is from genome assembly GCA_018714695.1 of Candidatus Ornithomonoglobus merdipullorum. Taxonomy (GTDB): domain Bacteria; phylum Bacillota; class Clostridia; order UBA1381; family UBA1381; genus Ornithomonoglobus; species Ornithomonoglobus merdipullorum. The sequence goes on from DVNB01000082.1 coordinate 315, forward strand.
TGACGGGGTATATCTTTTTCCCAAACAAAAATCCGCCGAGCCTATGACGCATGGCTCATCTGTTAAATTTTGGAACAACATCAGAAAGCAGCTTGTGATCTCAGACAAGGACGAGAACGAGATCAGTCTGAAAGACAGCGGCATAACACCGCATATATTCCGGCACACTTACGCGACAAATTTGTACTATGGCGGTGTAGACATCAAGACGGCACAGTATCTTCTGGGGCATTCGAGCATACAGGTGACCATGGATATATATACTCACCTCGATAACAGCGGCATAAAAAGCGCTGCCGAAAAGCTTGAAAACTTGTATAAAAATAATGCGTGGTAGTCAGATGGTAGTCAACGCTGCCACCCGGTTTGTGTTGGGAAATAAACAAAGACCTCACATTTCGCATAACAATGCGGTTTGTGAGGTCTTTTTACTGGTGAGCCATCGGAGATTCGAACCCCGGACAACTTGATTAAAAGTCAAGTGCTCTGCCGACTGAGCTAATGGCCCTGGCAGGGATAGCAGGACTCGAACCTACGCATGACGGAATCAAAATCCGTTGCCTTACCGACTTGGCGATATCCCCAAATATATTCAGTAAAGTTCAATACCTGCTGATAAAAAAAATGTAATGGGGTGGATAGTGGGACTCGAACCCACGACATTCAGTGCCACAAACTGACGCTCTAACCAACTGAACTATACCCACCATATTACCATTAACCTAAAAAACCCTGAAAAGGGTTGGCGCGACTGAAGGGATTCGAACCCCTGGCCCATTGCTTAGAAGGCAATTGCTCTATCCAACTGAGCTACAGTCGCATATTATATTTTTTATCTTTTGCAAAAAAATAATGGAGCGGGTGATGGGAATCGAACCCACACGACCAGCTTGGAAGGCTGGGATTCTGCCATTGAACTACACCCGCATGTTTTCTTGTCTGCCGGGGATGCTTGTCTCTCATCACCTGACCATGTTATTTTAGCACATTCATGTCGATTTGTCAAGAGTTTTTTTGAAATAAATATATTTTTTTCACGATTTTTTTCACGCCTGTAAAAACAGGGCGACGCTGCGGCGCGCCGCTCCTGTCAAACTCGTTTTATATCTCTCATTATATGCATGATCTTGTCAGTCAGTTTTTTCATCTCACGTCTTGTGTTGAAATACCCGAACGAAACCCGCACGGAACCGCCGTTTTCCGATCCCAGTGCACGATGCGCAAGCGGTGCACAGTGATAGCCGGCGCGAACGGCAAAGTTGTCGCCGATCAGCCTTGCGGTTTCGGCACTTTCAATACCATTTATATTAAACGACGTTATTCCGGTATCGCCTCTGCCGTACACCGTGATACCTCCTATATTCATCAAATTCAGCCTGAATTCATCTGCGAGCAGTTTTTCATGCGCACCTATATTTTCGGCACCCTCCCTCAGGACAAATCTTATACCTTCATTCAATCCGGCGATCGCGGGTGTGTTCATCGTTCCGCAGTGGAATTTATCCGGCATCGTCTCCGGCTGTGTCATGTACTCGGACTCGCTGCCCGTCCCCCCGGTTATCACAGCCTTTACACGCTGCGGTTCCTTTATATACAATATCCCGGTCCCCATAGGTCCCATAAGCCCTTTATGACCCGGGCATGCCATCATATCCGCACATATCTCATTCGCCTTTACATCCATACTGCCGGCACTCTGGGAACAGTCAAGAAGGAACAGCGCGCCGCGAGAATGCGCTGCCCTGGCTATCTCTCTGACCGGCTCGACCGTACCGCACACGTTCGAAACATGAGTGCAGGCTACAAGCTTGGTCTTATCCGTAAGCCGCCGGCGTACCGAGGCAGGGCTCACGTATCCTATACTGTCAGCACCGGCTACAGAATAGTTTCCATGCAGCGAAGCCGGTCTCAGAACACTGTTATGATCCATAACCGTCACGAGCAAATGATCGTTTTTTTCAAGTGTTCCCAATATCGCCGTATTTAAAGCGTACGTCGCATTCTGCGTGAAAACGATATTGCTCTCGTCCTCTATCCCAAACAGCTCTGCCGCAGCTTCCTGTGCTTTGATTATCGTCCTTACCGCGCCCAGGCTCAGTACTCCGCTGCCGCGCCCTGCGTTCCCTCCGCCGAATATTGACTCATAAAGCATGGCACGGTATACATGGCGCGGTTTCCTTCTCGTTGTCGCTGCATTATCGAGATATATCATGATACTCACGCCTTCCTCCGCATATCGTCTCCGAATAGTATTTCTTTACCGGGACCTTATATTCAGATATAAGCTCCCTTGCACGCTCTATATGCTGCTCGGGAAACCGTATCGAATATGAGCATCCGCCTTTATTCACGGCTGCCGGCGTGTGTACCGTTTCTGCCGGACAGCCGGTGTTTCTCTCAAGTATCGCGGCGAGGCGCGCCGCGGTAGTGATCGAGCCCACGGTTATAAGCATCGTTTTCACCCCTCCATTCCCACCGGAAGCCGTCCTACGGACCTCCGCGGATATTTGTCTCTGAGTTATACTATGCCCTTACCTATTCCGGTGTGAATATAAAATCGAAGTAATGCATCACGCTGCCGGGCACACAAAAAAAGGTGCAGCAAGACCACCCATAGTCTTACCACACCCTGTTTTTCTGTTTATTCGTCAAACGGGAATACGTTGCTCAGAAAATCCTTTGCTCTTCCCTTTGCCTTGTTTACCTTATTTGATGTGCTCTTCTCACGTCGTTCGCTCATCTGCGACGGACGTCTGCCTGAATATGAACGGCGGTCATCGTAATCCTCATCATCGTATTCATCATATCCTTCATCATCGTCATCAAATCTTATGCCCGATGAACGGCGCGTTGGCTGATACGAATTTCTGCGCGTTGACTGTCTTGCCGGACGCTCTTCCTCATTCTCATAATCATCGTAATCCGACTCAAAGTCTTCCTCACGCTCGGCAGGTCTTGTGTTTCTTGCACCTGCTCTCGAATTTGCTCTCTGCGCATCCCATTTACGGAAAATCTCGCGCTCCTCGTCGTTTATCTCTATCTTACGCTGTCTGTCAGGCATAGTAAGCCCTTCGTCTGAACGCGCATAGTTCTCATTCTGATTCATCACCTCAAGAGCCGGTTCGGAAATATCCTTGAGTGTCGATCCGAACTTCTCCTCTATATCCTTACGCAGTGCGCGGATCTCTGCCGAGCTCTGATTGCTCTTTCTGGCAAGGCGGTAAAATCTGTTGCCTATCCAGCAGCTTATGACAAAGTTCACAACTACCGAAAGCAAAAACCACAAAAATCCGCCAAGCTTTGTCTGATAGCTTCTCTCGGTATTCGCAGACGCAGCCGTCTGCGTTGTATCTACAACGCTGCTGACCTGATTCTGCTGTGTATTCGCACTGTTTACATCGGTCTCGCCTGTCTGTCCCGATGATGTGCTCATTGTCGCAGTTGTTGTTTCGCCGCTTCCATCCGGCTGCGGACGAGCCGTTGACGCCATTGCAGAGCCTGCCGCGATCATAAGCGACATCGCAGCCGCGCATATCGCTACTGTTATTTTCTTAACTGAATATTTCATCTTCTTGTAATCCTTTCATGTTATTATTTAATCAGACTTCGTTTTGGAATGCGGCACGCAGCGCGCCCTTGACTGGCAGTCTGCTCAATTTCATCTTGTTTGCAGTGTATATCCTTATATATGCAAGCATCTTCTTGTCGTCGCGGCGGCATCTCTTAAAGCCGATCACGAACCAGTTCCAGAAGCTTACCGGCATCGTATCCGTATTGATCATGACCTCATGGTAATGCCCCTGCGATTCAACTATCTCAAGCGCAAGCTTGGGTATCATGTAATTATAGCACTGCGGCTCCTTCTTCTTGAGCTCTAGCAGCAGCTTTCTTACCTTGCCCGCCCTTATCTGTGCCTCGCGCTGGTTCTCATATGTCCCCTGCCACTGGTAGACCTCATACAGCAGTCTGGAGATCAGGAGCGGCGATCGGTTATCCTCCACATCCGCCATAACATCACGCTTTATCACCTCATATGTGTTGCGCTGATACGGCTCATAGCCGACCTTCGTGAGCAGCCGGCGTATCTTTGCCGAATCCTCCTCTACCTCCATCGGCATCTTTTTGCGGTGAGCTATCGTTATACCGTATCTTTCCCAATCCACATCATCGTGCTCGGTGATATATTTAACACAGCCCAGAGACAGCCTTCTGTCCTCGGTGGATGCCTCAATATACGCTATCAGCTCATATAGCTCCTCCTCGCTCCAGCCCGGCGGGACGGAAAACGTATTTACACCGTAACCCGTTATGACTATCGGCGCCGCAAGCTCCAGAAGTATCGAGATATGCTTGCGCTTGCCGCCCATCATATCGCGCCAGCTCTCATATCCGCCCCCTCGCTTTATATGCGCAAGGAAGTTCATCAGTATATGCTTGTTTTTTGCTCCCATAGAATCTATACTGTTGTATATTATATCCATGTAGCGCGGCAGATTTTCCTTTATCGTTTCGATCTGTTCACCCTCGGAATTTGATGCCTTCACTATCGATTCTATGTCATAATTTTCACCCTCACAGAGCTTCTTGATGCAGTCTGTGACATAGATCTCAGTGAGCTTTTTCGTCTCCTCCGGAAACAGCTCGATATTATCGTACATTACCTTTGTTATTTCAAACTTAACTTCATTCATCGACTCGTCGTCAATATTTTTGAAAAGCTCCTTTGCGCGTTCCGCAAACGCCTCGTCGCCTGCCGAACGCTTAAATTTCAATAGCTTTCCTCCCATTCCAGGGAATGTAACGTTCTGTGTCAAAGAGAACCAGTCGAGATACGCGGTCACCGACGAAAGCTTATACTTTACATATTCGCTCCTTATCTCCTCAACACTCAGATTGAACAGGTTCGATACCGCTACAGCAGAGAAATCGATATTTCCGAAATCGAGATAAATGCAGTTCTCTCTGCTTTCGATCGCATTTCTTGTTATATTATTTTTTCCGTACACCGTGCCGTGAAAGACTATCCTGTCCTGTTTATCGGACGGGAGATACACGTTGTACGTCGAAATACCCGTGTTCCTTGATATATCCCTAGGCAGGAGCCATTTAAGCGCCACGAGATACCGCTCAGTCAGATATTCGTCATCCGTGCTTATACATATATTCTTTATATTCTCCGAGGTGAGCATCGTTACCGCATGATTTATGAGGTATGTAAGCTCTTTTTTATGGAGATTTATAAATGTTACGATCTCATCCTCAAGCCCTTCCGGTTTCTGCGGATCGTCAAGCACGGGCAGATACCTTATCAGCTCCGCCTTCTGCTCCTCCTTAGTGAGATATGTCCTGAACAGCTCCGAGCCGAAATACTGCTCAGGGAAGAAATCGTCGCCGTACTCGTCAAACACGAGCGCATGCGCGAAGAAATTTCCCTCCTCGCCGTTTATGTCATATCCCGAATACACCGACTGCACCGCCGCAAACCTGCCGTCGGCAAGCCTCAGCGTCCTGAAGGTCTTAGGGAACATCGACGGCACCGTAGGATCTCCCAGCTCCTTGGGATACTCCGTTTCATCGTTTTTCGGCAGTCTGTAGCTCGAAAACCTCATAAGCTCCGATATGTTCTCACGCGTCAGCCCCTGGGAGCACGAATAAACACGCTGACCGGGCTGATTGGAGAGCCCAAGCTCGGGATCAGCCAGACTGTGAAGCACCGAAGTGTATATCATCTGGTATACCTTCATCTTTTACCCATTCCTTTCCTTTATGCGGCGAGATCGCCGCTATCCTGTACCTGTTTTGCGGCTGTGCCGCTTAATCCAATTCCTTTATACCTGTATACAGCTCATAATACCTGCCGCGCTGCGCGAGGAGCTCCTCGTGAGTGCCGCGTTCTATTATTTCACCGTTTTCCAAAACCATTATCGCATCAGCGTTCCTTATAGTAGAGAGCCTATGTGCGATAACGAATGTGGTCCTATTTTCCATAAGCGCGTCCATTCCGCGGTTTATGTGCTGCTCCGTCATCGTATCGACCGACGAAGTCGCCTCGTCGAGGATCAGGATCGGAGCCTTTGAAAGAGCTGCTCTTGCTATGTTAAGAAGCTGTCTTTGTCCCTGTGACAGATTCGAGCCGTCGCCTGTCAGCATGGTGTCATACCCGTCAGGCATATTCTTAATAAACATATGCGCGCATGAGGTCATTGCAGCTTGTTTGACCTCCTCATCCGTGGCATCGAGCCGCCCGTAGCGTATGTTCTCCATTACCGTTCCGGTAAACAAATGTGTATCCTGGAGCACCATAGCGATATTTTCACGCAGGCTCTCCCTGTCTGCATCACGGATGTCGATCCCGTCTATCGTTATCTTTCCGCTGTCGATATCATAAAACCTAGTCAGAAGATTTGTTATCGTTGTTTTTCCCGCACCCGTAGAACCGACAAACGCTATCTTTTGTCCCGGATGTGCGTATACCGAAATATTTTTCAATATGATCTTGCCGGGATCATAACCGAATGTAACATCATCTATGACCACGTCGCCCTTTACATTTTCAAGCTTTACCTTGTTCGTGTCATGTGCCGCCTCCGGCTCCTCATCCATTACCGCAAAAACACGCTCCGCGCCCGCCAGAGCCGACATTATTACATTCACTTGGTTTGCTATCTCGTTTATAGGTCTCGCGAACTGCTTTGAATAGTTTACAAACACCGTGAGTCCGCCGACATCAAGAGCCGCAAATCCTCCTGTGCCTATCCTGCCCAGACGCGTGAAGAACGCAAGCACGGATCCGATAAACGCTGTTATCGTATAGCTTACCTGTGAGGTCGCATTCATGCACGGTCCCATTATGCCGCCGAGAAAATTAGCTTTCGCCTGTATCCCCCGCAGCTTTTTATTGAGTCCGTCAAATTCGGATTTTACCTTTTCTTCGTGATTGAATACCTTTACTACCTTTTGTCCCGTTATTATCTCCTCAATATAACCGTTCACCTCACCGAGCGCAGCCTGCTGCTTCGAGAAATATTTTCTCGTATGTGAGGCTATCGTACCGCCGACCTTCGCCATCAAAGGCGTCAGAAGCAGCGTCACAAGCGCGAGCGGCACATTCGTTATAAACATCAGTACCATCGATCCCACAAGAGTCAGCGTTCCGGAAAACATTTGCAGGAGCGTTGAATCGAACATCTGACCTATATTATCCACATCGTTCGTAAACCGGCTCATTATGTCTCCGGCGCTGTTCGTATCGAAATATCTGACACTGAGCTTTTGCAGTCTGGCAAAAAGATCATCCCTTATCCGCCTCAATGTGTTCTGTGATACCCTTATCATCGTCCGCGACTGTATAAATGTCGCAGCAACACCTATGAGGTATATCGCCGCCATGACTGCCAGTCCCAGCAAAAGATCCCCGATGCGTTCCTCCGCGCTTATGCCCGTTTCACCCAACCCGTTTATTATCGGCTTGAGCATATATGTCCCGGCGAGATTTGCACCCGCGCTTATAAGCACGCATGCTATCGCCAGAAACACCTTTTTCTTATCCTCGCCTATATACATGAGCAGACGCTCTATCGCGCGCTTCATGTCCTTAGGCTTGCTTTTTGCGGAATATCTCCCGTCACGGTTAGGTCCACCGCCCATTCCGCGCGGTCCCATAGGAGGCATTTACGACACCTCCTTTTCTCTGTCCACCTGCGAATAATATATATCCCTGTATTCGCCGCATGACTGCATAAGCTCGTCATGTGTGCCCTCTCCGACGATCCTGCCGTCCTCGAGAACAAGTATTTTATCGGCTTCTATTACCGAGCTGATCCTCTGCGCTATTATTATCTTCGTCGAATCCGACAGCTCAGACCTGAACGCTTCTCTTATCCTCGCCTCGGTTGCGGTATCGACCGCACTCGTGGAATCGTCAAGGATAAGTATCTTCGGATGCTTCAAAAGCGCGCGCGCTATACAAAGCCTCTGCTTCTGTCCGCCCGAAACATTTACTCCGCCCTGTCCGAGTTCCATGCCGTAGCCGTCCGTAAATGTGCTTACGAACCCGTCCGCCTGAGCCGAACGCGCAGCCGCACGTATCTCGTCCATACCGGCGTCCTCGTCGCCCCAACGCAGATTTTCCTCTATAGAGCCCGAGAACAAAACATTCTTCTGCAGCACCATACCTACTCCGTCACGCAGATTTTTAAGACTGTAATCCTTCACGTTCACGCCGTCTACCAGCACCTCGCCCGATACGGCATCATACAGTCTCGGTATAAGCTGAACGAGCGAGCTCTTGCCCGAGCCTGTGACACCTATTATCCCGAGCACACTTCCCGGCTCCGCCGTAAACGAAATATTTTCAAGCACATTGTCTTCTCGGTTCTCGTAATACTTAAATGATACATTCCTGAATTCCACTCGTCCTTCCGTGACGTGCTTGTCCCTGCACGCCGCATCCTCATCGGTAAGATCCGGCTCGGTGTCAAGCACCTCGGATATTCTCTTGAGCGACGCCGAGGCTCTTGACGAGTTTATTATCATCATTGATACCATCATAAGAGAACCGAGTATCTGCGTTATATACTGTATTATGGCACTCAGCGAGCCGACTCCCATTCCTCCCGCAACGGTTATATTACCGCCGCGCCACAGCGTTACAAGCGTCGCTATATTCATAGCCAGCGTCATCACCGGCATTGTGCACACAACTATCTTCATAGCGTTATATGTCGATTCGCACAGCTCCGAGCTCGCCTTTCCAAACCGCTTTATCTCAAGCTTATCCCTTACAAACGATTTAATAACCCGCACATTCGTTATATTCTCCTGAGTGCGCGAGTTCAGCATATCTATCTTACTCTGCATCGCCGTAAATCTCGGCATTGCCGTCTTCAGCAGAAGGAATATGGCAATGCCCAGAAGCGGTATCATTACAAGAAGCACCATTGCGAGACGAGCGTTTATGCTGCACGCCATAATGACACCGCCTATGAGCATCCCCGGAGCACGCACCGACATTATCAGCGCCATACGAGTTATATTCATTATCTGTGTTATGTCGTTCGTAAGACGAGTAACAAGAGAGCCTGTAGAGAATTCGTCTATATTCTTAAACGAAAACGTCTGTACCTTATCAAACACTGCCTTTCTGAGATCACTGCTGAAGCCCACCGCCCCGTTTATCGCGAAATAATGCCCGCCTATACCGCCTATGATCATAAGACATATAAAACCTATCATCATCGCCGCATGAGCCGCTATATACGGTACACCAAGCCCAATGGTGCCATCGGTACCTATACCTTTGTCCACCATCTCACCCATCATTCGCGGCAAAACGATCTCGCCTGCCACCTCGGTGAGCATAAGCAGCGGTCCCAGTATAAAATAGAGCTTATACGGCTTTATAAAACGCAGATATCTTTTCACTGCATCATTTTCCTTTCCCATTCGGCGGATGCTCCGCCCGGGCGGCTCATAGCCGCCCGATATATAGCATCAATCCTTCTGTTTTTTTAACGCCGCTTCTATGAACGATGCGAAAAGCGGATGCGCGTTATTCGGACGCGACTTAAATTCCGGATGGAACTGAACACCGATATACCACGGATGCTTCGGTATCTCTACCATCTCAACAAGCTTTTCGTTCGGAGACATTCCGCTTATTGCAAGCCCCGCATCCGTAAGCTCTTTTCTGTAGAAATTGTTGTACTCGTAGCGATGACGATGGCGCTCGTATATGAGCGTGCTGCCATATACATTCTCAGCAAGCGAGCCTTCCGTGACCTTGCACGGATAGAGACCGAGACGCATAGTTCCGCCAAGGTTCTCGACATCCTTCTGCTCCGGCATAAGGTCGATCACCGGGTGTGTAGTCTCCGGATCGAGCTCGCTCGAATTTGCGTCTGCATAGCCGAGCACGTCTCTCGCATACTCTATAACCGCTATCTGCATCCCGAGGCAGATGCCGAAATACGGGATCTCATGCTCACGAGCATATTTTGCCGCAATCACCTTTCCCTCTATTCCTCTGTCGCCGAAGCCGCCGGGAACCAATATTCCGTCGCTTCCTCCGAGCAGCGCGTCCGCAGTCTCCTCCGTGACCTCCTCGGAATTCACCCAATTTATATTTACATTTGCATGATGCTTTATTCCGCCGTGCTTTAACGCTTCCACTATCGAAATATACGCGTCGTGCAGCGCTACATATTTTCCCACCAGCGAGATCTTTACCTCGTCCTTGTCGCCATGAAGCAGGTCCTTTGCAACATCCACCATCGCTTTCCACTGCTCCAGATCCGGCTTTCTGTTCTCAAGCCCGAGCTTTCTGCATACGACATTCGCCAGCCCCTCCTTCTCAAGGAACAGCGGGACCTCATACAGTGTTTCAAGATCGATGTTCTCAACAACGCTGTCCTGAGAAACGTTGCAGAAAAGCGCTATCTTCTCCTTTGTTCCCGGCTCGAGCGGCTTTTCGGTACGGAGAACTATAACGTCCGGCTGAATACCGAGACTCAGAAGCTCTTTTACGCTGTGCTGCGTCGGCTTCGTCTTCTGCTCGCCCGAGCTGCTCAAAAACGGAACAAGCGTGAGATGGATATAGATGCAGTTTTCCTTTCCGACCTCGTTTGCGACCTGTCTTATCGCCTCCAGAAACGGTGTTGACTCAATGTCGCCGACCGTTCCGCCGATCTCAGTTATAACAATGTCCGTCGACTGATGCTTGGCAACTCTGTATACCCTATCCTTTATCTCATTGGTGATATGCGGTATTACCTGCACGGTCTTTCCCTCATAGTCGCCGCGTCTTTCCTTGTTTATTACCGACCAATATATCTTTCCCGTTGTAACATTCGAATTTATACTGAGATTTTCATCTATAAATCTCTCGTAGTGACCCAGATCAAGATCCGTTTCGGCTCCGTCATCGGTAACGAATACCTCGCCGTGCTGATACGGGCTAAGCGTGCCCGGGTCAACGTTTATGTATGGATCGAATTTCTGCATCGTAACCTTATAACCTCTCGCCTTGAGCAGTCTGCCGAGCGATGCCGCCGTTATACCCTTACCAAGACCGGAAACAACTCCGCCGGTAACAAAAATGTACTTAGTTGCCATTGTTTTTCTCCTTAATCTATCGTTATATATACAATTGCAAAATATAGCTTTGCAATTCGCTTCAATAATTTTATTTATGCCGTTCAACAAACCGCGCTATTCTGACGAGTGCCTCCTCTATTTTCTCAATTGAATACGCATAAGAGCATCTTACGAACCCTTCACCGCATTCGCCGAACGCGTTTCCCGGCACGACCGCTACCTTTTCTTCCTCAAGCAGTCTGTTGCAGAATTCCTCGCTCGTCATCCCGGTCGGCTTTATGCACGGGAACACATAGAACGCGCCGTAAGGCTCAAAGCACGAAAGTCCCATTTTCCTGAACCCGTCCACTATCACGCGTCTCCTGTAATTGTACTCGCGGCGCATATCCTCCACATCGTCATCACAGCTTCGCAGCGCCTCTATAGCGGCGTATTGGCTGGTGGTCGGCGACGACATTATCCCATACTGATGGATCTTCGTCATCAGCTTTATGATCTCCTTTGGTCCCAGAGCATAGCCGAGTCTCCAGCCCGTCATCGCATACGCCTTTGAAAATCCGTTCACTACTACCGTCCTGTCGTACATACCGTCTATCGCCGAAAACGGAATATGCGGCTCCCCGCTGTAACGCAGCTCGCCGTATATCTCATCCGAAAGCACAAGTATATCGGTGCCCTTCAGCACCTCTGCTACAGCTTCAAGATCAGCCTTAGACATTACCGCTCCCGTCGGATTGTTCGGATACGGAAGTATCAGAAGCTTTGTCTTATCCGTGATCTTCTCCGCAAGCTGCTCGGGCATAAGACGAAAGTCATTTTCCTCCTTCGTCTCTATCGTGACAGGAACCCCGCCCGCCATAACGGTGAGCGGCTTATAGCAGACAAAGCTCGGCTCGGGAATAAGCACCTCATCACCCGGACACACAACACTCCTGATCATAGCGTCTATCGCTTCCGAGCCGCCCACCGAAACAAGTATCTGATCCTTTGGTGAATATGAAACGCCGTATTTGTTCATATTGAACCGCGCTATCTCCTCCCTCAGCTCCATGAGACCGCTGTTGGCAGTGTAATACGTTCTTCCGCTTTCGAGACTGTAGATCCCCGCCTCCCTTATCGCCCACGGCGTTACGAAGTCAGGCTCTCCGACTCCCAGAGAGATCGCATCCGTCATACTCGCCGCGGCATCGAAAAATCTCCTTATCCCCGACGGCGGCAAAGCGCTGACGACCGGATTGACCAATTTATCGTAATTCATAATGTTATCACCTGTCTTGTATCTTTTTCGTTATCATCGAATATTATGCCTTCCGACTTGTATTTTTTAAGTACGAAATGCGTTGCCGTAGAGATTATCGCGTCCATCGGCGCAAGCTTGCGGGCAACGAACAGCGCCACATCCTTCATCGTCTTCCCCTCTATCATGACCGAAAGATCGTACGCGCCCGACATAAGGTAGAGAGACTTGACCTGCGGATACTTATAGATGCGCTCCGCGACCTTGTCAAAGCCCTCGCCGCGCTGCGGAGTCACGCGCAGATCGATCAGTGCAGTTACGACGTCACGATCGGTCTTGTCCCAGTTGACTATAGTCTTATAGCCGACGATTATATGCTCCTCCTCAAGCTGTCTGAGCCTTTGGGATACCTCTTCCTCACTTAGTCCCAGCATCCGCGCGATCTTTGCCGCACTTACGGCTCCCTGCTCCTTATCGAGTATCCGTAAAATATCGTCCATTCTCCTCACCCTCCGATACAGTAAAAACTAAAAAAGCAAAAAAGAATATAATTATGTCATTCTATCTTAATATTATACAGTAAAACATCGAAAATTTCTATAGTTTTTTCAAAAAAAATTGTACAAAAATAAGATTTTTTTTACCGTATGTATTTCCGTTTCACAAGAGCATACAGGAACGTATCAAAGTATCATAAAAAATGTGCCCGCGGTTATGAGGATCGAGCCGATTATCGTTTTTACCGTAAACTGCTCGTGCAGAAACACTGCCGCCATTACCAGGGTCAGAACTATGCTGAACTTATCCACCGGAGCCACGCGCGACGCGTCGCCGAGCTGCAGCGCCTTATAATAGCAGAGCCATGACGCGCCCGTCGCCAGACCGGACAATATGAGAAACAGCCAGCTTTTTTTGCCTATCCCGCCTATGCCGTGCTGGGCACCGGTTATAAACACTATCCCCCACGCCATAACAAGCACGACCGCGGTTCTTACAGCGGTGGCAAGATTGGAATTGACGTTCTCGATCCCCACCTTCGCAAGGATAGAAGTAGCCGCGGCAAACACTGACGATAAAAGAGCAAGAATAAACCACATAATAGAACATTACCTTTCATGTATTGTATATAGATATTATATCACTCTCTCTATGCTTTGTACAGAGCAGAACGCAAAAAACATTTAACAACGCATCTTTATATTTAATATTAGCCCATATATTTATGACTTTACAGTGCATAGAAAAAGGAAGCACAACACAAGTCATGCTTCCTTTTCCCTAAGCGATAATGCAATTTAAAAGAAACAGCAAATTTACAGCGACGCTAGCTCCTTACCCAGCTCCGCGCATTTTCCGAGAGCCTCGTCATCCGGCGCTTCATTGGCGATAACGCCTTCTCCGCCGATCAGCTTCGCTCCGGCGTCGTTTACGCGGTCCTGCCACGAGCGCATCCACTCGCCGTCGCCCCAACCGTAGGAGCCGAACAGCGCGACGTTCTTGCCGCCAAGCTTTCCTTCAAGCTCTGCAAAGAACGGCTCAAACTCTCCTTCCTCCAGGACCTCAGCGCCCATTGCCGGACAGCCCAGAGCAAGAACATCATATTCGGCAGCCTTATCCGCCGATATTTCCGAAACAGTCATGAGATCGCACTCTCCGCCTGCCGCTTTAACGGCATCAGCAACGGCATTTGCCATGACCTCGGTATTTCCCGTTCCGCTCCAATAGATAACCGCAGTTTTTCCCATTATAAACATCCTCCTGATAAAATATATATTTACGACCGCGAAACCGCAGCTTCGCGATACGTCAGATCTCACGCGGCACAGAAAATGCCCACCAGCGACTGTCCTTTTTCGAGCCGTTTAAGTATTGCGCTTCGGCATATATCGTACCTTCTGAAACATTCCTTGCACTTTTCAACATCACCATACACACGCCAATACCCCGTATACAGGCAATTCTCGTTCCTGCCGTTTATAAATCCGTAAATGTCTCCTATCGGATACCCCAGAAACGCCCCTATCTCATGAGGAAATTCCCCGGAACCGGATATACGGTCTCTGAGCGCATCAAGCATTTCCGAAAGACTGCCTTCTTCGGGATAGCCGCACCCGCAAAGCAGCTCTGCGATCTCAGGCTCCGCAAGGCGTTCTTCAAGCCTGTCTTTGCGATACAGCATCACAAGAGCTCGTTTTTCACATTCGCATAGTATTTCCAAACAGATCCCCTTACGGTTGAACTGAGCGTTAAGCCTTTCAAGCTCAATGCGGAGCCCCGGATATTCACTCTTTCTGCACGAAAATATATTCGCCGGCTTTATGCCTGCCAATGCCGGCGCGCAATGATATGCGATGATCGTATCAAACATTCAGCCACCCCTTTCTATGGTTAGTTATACCTAACCTTTGATAAGACTATACTACCATATTATTCGTCTTTTGTCAATACCCTTTTTTATAAAAAGACATAATTGTTGAATAAGCGATTACTCTTCACAGTCGATTAGAAACACTTGCGCCAACTTGCGCAGTCTTGACCTCCTCCAAAATCCGCATTGCGGATTTTGGGCAAGGGGGGCGAAACGCTTCAGCGTTTCTGGGGGTCCAAATGCAACCTTAAGCTAAAGTGGGATAGAGTACATATTAACATTTTTTTGCTGTTCGCATTTGGCAGCATAGTGTAAAACGACGACGGGACCCCCTCAACACCTACGGTGTTGAACCCCCTTGCCCGAATTTATTCACGCAAAGCGTGATAAATTCGGAGGGGGCAAGAAGTAGTTCACCGCGGCTCACAATGACTGTGAATAATAAATGGGGTGCATCAAAGCCCGTTCGGGCTTTGAT
>DVNB01000083.1 GCA_018714695.1 Candidatus Ornithomonoglobus merdipullorum
TACAACTCCTCCTACCGTGTTTTGTAGTGTATTTTTCCTCAAATACAGTATATCAAAAAAACAGCCGCTTGTCAGCACTTTCATTCCTATTTGTGCCGACGCTTTAGCGGCGGAATGGAGATTTTTATGAAGCTTATGATAGCATCGGATCTTCACGGATCCGAATATTACACGCGTCTGCTTTTGGACGCATATAAAAGGAGCGGGGCAGAGCGTCTGGTATTATTGGGGGATCTGCTCTACCACGGGCCTCGAAACGATCTGCCGAAGGGCTACGAGCCCAAAGCCGTTATCGAGCTTTTGAATTCCGTATCGAAGGAGATCATCTGCGTTCGCGGAAACTGTGATACGGAGGTCGATCAGATGGTGCTCGATTTTCCGATAATGGCGGATTATGCGGTGCTGTTTCTGGACGGCAGAGCGTATTATATAACGCACGGGCACAAATACGGCACTGATGATATGCAGTATGTGAAGCCGGGCGATGCGATAATACAGGGACACACGCACGTTCCCATGTATGAGGAGAGGGAAGGTGTGCTGTGCATAAACCCGGGCTCCGTATCGATACCGAAAAACGGGAGTGCGCATCAATGCATGATCTATGAGGACGGTAAATTCGACACGCTGATACTGGAGTAATTTTAGCTTGACAAAACGGTGTATCCATGGTAAAATAGTTGATGTCAAGATACCAAGGACGCTTTGGCAATGAAATTCTGAGGGATCAAAATAAGGGGGCGCACCACCACGGGTACGAAGCTCTTGTTTTGCTCCCTTTTTTGATATGAGGGGTGATAAGATGATAAAGGTGAACGGAGAGACGCTTGAAGGCAGGGACGGGATAACCGTTGCGGAGCTGTTAAAGGAGCGCGGCTATAAGACCGTGTTTATCGCTGTCGAGGTAAACGGCGTTATCGTCAAAAAAGACGAATATGCCGCTTATGTTCTGAACGACGGCGACAAGGTCGAAGTCGTGAATTTTGTCGGCGGAGGTTGATTTGATGAAAAAGATGATACCGTCTGCGGAGGAGTTTGAGCGTGTTATGACAGAGCGCCACACGCGTTCGGTGTATTGCAGACTTAAGAAGGCGTCGGTCGCGGTCGCGGGCCTTGGCGGACTTGGCTCTAATATTGCCGTATCGCTTGCAAGAGCCGGTGTGGGCAGACTTTTTCTTGTCGATTTCGACAGGGTGGATATTACTAATCTGAACCGACAGCAGTATGGGGTAAGCGATATAGGTGAATACAAGACCGAGGCATTAAAACGGATAATAGGCGGCATAGCGCCGTATGTAAAGGTAGAGACCGAGAACGTTCGAGTAACGGAAGAGAATGCGGCGGAGCTTTTTTACGGCTTTAAAATAGTGTGTGAGGCATTTGACGGTGCCGCGCAGAAGGCTATGCTGATAAACGAGCTTCTCGGGAAATGCCCGGAGACCGTTGTAGTGTCGGGTTCCGGCATGGCCGGGATGCTGAGCTCCAACACGATAGTTACGCGCCGGGCGTTTTCAAGGCTCTATCTCTGCGGCGACGGAGTCACGGATATTGCAGATGCAAACGGATTGATGGCGCCGCGTGTCGCAATATGCGCAAATCATCAGGCAAATATGGTCCTTCGTCTCATAATGGGTGAGACGGAGCCGTAACATAAAGCCCTGAGAAGGGCTTACATATGTGAAAAGAGCTTTATATATAATCGAAAGGGGAACGATACAATGAAAGATACATTTAAGCTGGGAGATCATGAATTTACGTCGAGGTTCATATTAGGCTCCGGCAAATACTCGCTTGACCTGATAAAGGCGGCTGTAGAGAATGCCGGTGCGCAGATAATAACGCTTGCGCTGCGCCGTGCCGTAACGGGCGATGTTGCGAATATCCTCGACTACATACCGGAGGGCGTGACGCTGCTCCCGAACACGTCGGGCGCGAGAAACGCAGAGGAGGCCGTAAGGATAGCGCATCTTGCCAGAGAGGTCGGCTGCGGCGATTTTATAAAGATAGAATGCATAAGAGATTCGAAATATCTGCTGCCGGATAATTACGAGACTGCCAAAGCCACGGAGATCCTTGCAAAGGAAGGTTATGTGGTAATGCCGTACATGTATCCGGATCTCAACGCTGCGCGCGATATGGCAAATGCGGGCGCTGCCTGCATCATGCCGCTCGGCGCGCCTATAGGCACGAATAAGGGGCTTTGCACAAAGGAATTCATAAAGATACTAATCGACGAGATAGATCTGCCTGTGATAGTTGACGCGGGTATAGGCAGACCGTCACAGGCGTGTGAAGCTATGGAGATGGGAGCCGCGGCTGTTATGGCGAACACAGCTATAGCTACGGCGGGCGATGTTCCGGCGATGGCGGAGGCGTTCAAGAAGGCTATAGAGGCGGGAAGAACGGCATATTTGAGCGGACCGGGACGCGTGCTTGAAAAAGGAGCCTCAGCATCATCGCCGCTTACGGGATTTCTTGAGGATTGAGGTGAGAGACGATGGCTGAAAGGATAGATCACATGAAATACCTCCCGGATATGGAAGTAATAGATTCCGATATGCTTGACAGGGTAGTTTCCGAGATGGATGCTTACGATTATAATACTTATTCCGAGGCTGATGTAAGGGCTGCTCTTGATGCGGACGTGCTTTCGCCGCATGATTTCCGGGCGCTGCTCTCACCGGCAGCCGAGCCGTTTATAGAGGAGATAGCTCAGCGTGCTCAGACTGAGACGAGAAAGCATTTCGGAAATTCGGTAATGATGTTTACTCCTGTTTACATTGCGAATTATTGTGAGAATTATTGTATCTATTGCGGCTTTAACTGTCACAACAAGATACGCCGCGCAAAGCTTAATATGGAGGAGGTGGAGCACGAGTTTTCCGAGATAGCAAAGACGGGATTACAGGAGGTGCTCATCCTCACGGGCGAGAGCCGCAGGATGTCAGACGTTAAATACATCGGAGAGGCGTGCAGGATCGCGAAGAAGTATTTCAAGGTGATAGGCGTGGAGGTCTATCCGATGAATTCGGACGAATACAGGTATCTCCATGAATGCGGTGTCGATTACGTCACGGTATTTCAGGAGACATATAACAGCGATAAATACGAAACGCTACATCTTGAGGGCCACAAGCGTATATTCCCGTACAGATTTTACGCTCAGGAGCGTGCTGTGCTCGGCGGGATGCGCGGAGTGGGATTCGCGGCATTGCTTGGGCTTGATGATTTCAGAAAGGACGCATTTGCTACAGGATATCATGCGTACCTGCTGCAGCAGAAGTATCCGCACACTGAAATAGCGATCTCGTGTCCAAGGCTCAGACCTATAATAAACAACGATAAGATCAATCCGAAGGACGTGCATGAGAAGCAGCTTCTGCAGGTGATATGCGCGTACAGGCTGTTTTTGCCGTTTGCGAGCATCACGATATCGACGCGTGAGCGCGCGGGTTTCCGTGACAATATCATAAAGATCGCGGCGACGAAGATCTCCGGCGGCGTGAGCGTAGGTATCGGCGGACACGGCGAGAATGAGGAAGAAAAGGGCGACGAGCAGTTCGATATTTCCGACGGCAGAAGTGTCAAGGAGGTATATGACGCGATAGAGAAAGCCGGTATGCAGCCGGTCATGAGTGATTATATATATGTGTGAGCTTATATGCGTGACCAACCGGAAAATATTCTATGATACATTCGGGATCACTGCATCGTTTGCCGGAAGAGTGCGCGAGATCCTGAGTGAGGGTATCCGTGTGATACTCAGAGAAAAGGATCTCTCGGAGGATGAATATTACAGGCTGCTGTGCGAGGTGGGAGACAGGCGTGTGACAGCCCACAGTTTTCCTGATGCGGCACGCCGTTTCGGCTGTACCTCGCTGCATATGCCGCTGAACGCTTTAAGCTCCTCAGATGTGTCGGAGTTTGAGACGGTCGGCTGCTCCGTGCACTCTGCAGAACAGGCGGTTTTGGCTTATAAATACGGAGCAACGTATCTCACCGCGGGACATATATTCGTTACCGACTGTAAAAAAGGTCTGGCGCCGCGCGGTACAGAGCTTATAAAGGATATACTTTGTGTGACGTCGCTTCCCGTATACGCAATAGGCGGGATAACACCGCAAAATGCGGGTATGACAGCAGAGGCCGGAGCCGCCGGCGTGTGCGTAATGTCCGGTTTTATGAAATGTGCCGATCCCGCGGAGCTTGCGGATAAATTCAGAACAGTTTTTCGGAATAACGGGCAAAAGAGTAACATATAACTAGATCAGGATGTCCCCGCCTTTCGGGCGCGGATCCGGATCCACCGCACGGACATCGCGTCGGCAGCTGGCCGATATTTAATGTTCGGAGCGAGATCATACGGAAGGGAAGGATAAGATGCTGAAAAAAATAATAGCCGCTTCGCTTTGTGCAGCTATGCTCTGTGCGCAGACCGCATCGTGCGCATCTGCGGCCGGTGATTACTCATGGGCAGAAACGGAAATAGAATACTGCCGACAAAACGGGATAATGACAGGTGATGAAAACGGTGACCTTGATCCCGGCGGAACACTCACACGGGCGCAGATGGCAAAGATGCTGATCGAAAGCTTCGGCGCTGATGACGCGGCAGATGCGGGCGGGCAGCAGTTCTCTGATATATCGCCCGATCAGTGGTATTACGATTATGCGCGGGAGATCAGACAGTATATGACCGAGCCGGGTGCTGAGTTTAACGGCAATGAGCCCGTTACGCGAGAGGAATTTGCGTCGACTCTTGTCCGCGCAAGCGGGCTGACGGCGGGAAATGTGAGGAACAGCGATATTCTGACAGATAATTTTCCGGATGCGGACGAGGTCTCGGATAAGTATAAAACGCTGATGTGCATAGCCGTTGAGCGGGCATATTTCCGCGGGTCCGACGGTTACCTTCGTCCGAAGGATGATCTGACCCGAGCCGAGGTCTGCGCGCTTTTGTACAGGGTGATAGAAAGTGTCAAGGGAGAGATCGAGCTCACATGGGAGGATCTCGGGGTACCCAAAACATCCACACCGATACTCGGAGCCGCCGAGATAACTGTTGACGCGGCGAAGGAATGGGCGGCTTCAAGAGGCGCGGCGCAGCTGTTTTTAGACGCGGCGGATATATATTGGAAATACGGAGAGCTTACCGGGATACGTCCTGAGGTACTGTATGCTCAGGCTGCAAAGGAGACAGCGTTCGGCAATTACGGAGGCGCAGTGCTGCCGGAGATGAACAACTTTGCCGGAATAAAAAAATACGGTGCCACCGGTGACGCTACCGAGGATCATGAAAGCTTTGCGACTCAGGACGACGGAGTAAGAGCGCACTTCAATCATATGTCGGCATATGTCGGCCTCGAACCGATAGGGGAGGTACACGGAAGGTATAACTCGGTAAAATCGCTCTCATGGGCGGGGACAGTAAAATATGTGGAAGCGCTCGGCGGAAGATGGTGCCCGGATCTGTACTACGGATATTCGATAGTAAAGACCATGCTTGCGGATATGTATTGACTTATTTGCTGCGGAAATTGGTGATATTCACTTTATGGACATAAAAAGACAGGGACAGAAAACCATTGATTTTCTGTCCCTGTCTTTTTTATGCAGCCGGTGCGGCTGCCTGATCCGCTGCGTCTGTGCCGGTCGTATCCGCCGGAGTTTCAACGGTGCTTTCAGTTGTGCTGTCTGCAGCCGTTTCGGTGACAGACGTGTCAGCAGCCGGAGCGGACTCCGCCGCGTCGGTGCGGATCGAAAGATCCACATATCCGCCGAAAGAGATGCGAAGCGTTACCGGATTCCACTGATCACGTGCATCGAAATTATAGAATTTCGTATCCGCGGAGTAATACGGAACGGGATCGGCGCTGATCTCGATGTAGTCAGATGTTATATACGATTGTGCCGCATCGAGAGTAAAGTTCTCAATATTTGTTATCGTTGCCGAGTCATGCTTATACATATTCGATGTGTCACATGTTATGTATACTGTTTTGGTATTGCCGTCCCAGTCGACCTGTGCGCCGAATGCTTCAGATATGACTCTTAACGGAACATATGTGCGGTCATTTATTATCACCGGCTGAAAATCCGTTATCGGTATTTCGGTCCTGGTTGACGAGGATGTGTCCGCGTTCTCCCATTTTGAGAGAGACCATACATTGTATCCGGACTCGTTGAATGTCCTTAAAAACTGAACTATCGTCGAGTTTTTCGTGCATGTTATCGACTGCGCTCTGAGAATGTCTGTCCTCTGATAATCGTCCCAGTATACGTTTATGCCCATATCGTCGAAAACACTTCTGAGCGGGACATAGGTATAGTCGTTTATGATCGTGGGACGGATGCTCACCGGGAAGCTTACCGGCGCGTTGTTGAGCATGACCGTTATTCCAAGGTCGGGAGCCGGAGTTGTGTCAACGAACGTGGGCGGCTGTGTCGGAGCGGTGTAAGGATCAAGCGTGAACTGCGGATACATTATCCCGTCAAAAAGATGCTGACCCTGATCCGAATCGCATGACAGTCTCACACACCAGCTGTCAAGCGTCATTACCATCGTTCCCCCCGTTACATAGCTTCCGTCCTGATAGCTGACGTTAAATCTTATAGTGCCTTTGTTGTCGTCCATTGTACCGTCGAGACATTCGTATATGAGCTGCTCGTTATTGTTTTTAACAAATTTGAATCTGACCGATACCGATGTATCCGTGCAGGAAAGTATATCGAGACTCGCGTAATTATCGCTTGTGGCGCCCGCGGAAAGGTATGATCCGACGAACGCTTCGTTTACGAAGGTGTTTGCGTATGCCGACGGCATAAGCGATGCCGTAACGGTGAATGCCGCCAGAACGGCTGCTGCTTTTTCAATCATGTTTTCTCCCACTCCTTTGTTCCGGTTCCTGTACAAAACTAATGCAGGACGCCTTTTGCGCCCTGCATGATCTGTCACATTGCGCTTCTTTGCGTTAAGCCTTGCCGATCGAGCCGAACAGCTCCATCTTTTCTTTAACTATAGCCTTTATGCCCTCATATCCGGGTGCGAGAAGCTTTCTCGGATCATAGCCCTTGCCCTGGAGATCCTTGCCCTCTTCGATATATTTTCTTGTTGCCTCCTGGAAATAGAGCTGGCATTCTGTGTTTACATTGATCTTTGCAACGCCGAGCGATATAGCCTTCTTTATCATATCAGCCGGGATTCCTGTGCCGCCGTGGAGAACGAGCGGAAGATCGCCTATGAGTTCCTTGATCTTTGCAAGAGCATCAAAATCGAGTCCCTTCCAGTTCTCGGGATACTTGCCGTGGATGTTTCCGATGCCTGCAGCAAGGAAATCAACGCCGAGATCGGCTATCATCTTGCACTCGGCAGGATCAGCAATCTCGCCCGCGCCTACAACGCCGTCCTCTTCGCCGCCGATCGAGCCTACCTCAGCCTCGATCGAAAGACCCATGTTGTGAGCCGCGTGAACGAGCTCGGTCGTCTTTGCTATATTTTCATCAATGGGGAAATGCGAGCCGTCAAACATGATCGATGAGAATCCGGCTTTTATGCACTTGTAGCATCCCTCATATGTTCCGTGATCAAGATGAAGAGCGACAGGAACTGTAATGCCGAGCGATTCTATCATGGCCTTTACCATTGCAGCGACCGTGCCGAAGCCGGTCATGTACTTGCCTGCGCCTTCTGAAACACCGAGGATCACAGGTGAATTGTTCTCCTGCGCGGTAAGAAGTATAGCCTTTGTCCATTCAAGATTGTTGATGTTGAACTGACCTATGGCATAATGGCCTTCAACCGCCTTCTTTAGCATTTCTGTAGCTGTTACCAACATAATTTTATATCCTCCCTTAGGTAATTTTAAGTTCCGGCGCCCGGCTTTGATTGGGCGCCGATCTATATTTAACCGCGCAGCCCGTTTACGCGCTGTGCGGTCGGTAGCTTTTTCAGCCTCCAATTATCACTTCGCTTGCGTTCATCAGCCGCAAAAGGTTGTCCTTTGTGGCGGCGAATGCTTTTTTTCTGCCGCAGCGACTGCAGATAATGAGTATATCGTTGTTTTCATAATCGAATTTTATATCGGAGCTTCCGCATACACAGTTTACCGAGTGCTCCGAGCACATCCTGTCAAAGATCATAAGGATCTCCGCAAGTATAGGGTCTGTGCCGGGAGCGATAAACAGCTCGTCCGGACCTGCTGTCTCATCCGCATCCAATGCTGATTCTTCAAGCTCATGCGACAGCTTGTCAAGATCGCCGCCATAGAGAAACAGCTTTATCCCGAACGCCGGACAGCAGAGCGACGCGCTGTCCGCGGTCCAGAGCTCGGACCCGGATATGGTCCTGCTGTGAGTTTCGCCGCAGTACGGGCATTGCGCGCTTATCCTGTATTTGCCGTCATTCAGCTTCTTTATCTCGGCGCATGCCGAGCCGCATACGCTGTCGGCACATCTGAATCTGTACGGCTTGCGGTCTGAAAGTCTGAACAGGCTGAAGCCGGTCGTATAGGTCCCGAAGCATACGGGGCAGACGTATATAAAATGACATGTTTCGTTGATGTTCATATCGGTCACCGTTATTTTGTCCCTATGCGCAGCTCACGCGCATAGAAAAACAGGTACTGCTGAGCCATGCCGCCGAGCTCGCCGAATTTTTTATCGGCAAATTCCGATATGGTCTTGATGCTCTGCGGAGTATTGTCAAAGTAGCAGTATTCCATAATACGCTTTATCCATACATCGACGGGGAACGAGTCACATCTGCCGAGACCGAAGAGTAATATGCAGTCCGAGACCTTGTTGCCGATCCCCCATATGCTCATGAGAGCTTTTTTTGCGTCGGGAGTAGGCATTGCACGTATCGCGTCGAGATCAATCTCTCCCGAGACGACCTTTTTTGCGCAGTCCAGGATGTATTTACTGCGAAAGCCCGCGCGGATGATATCCAGCTCCTCGAGCGACAGACCGGCTATCCGCTCGGGTGAGGGGAACGAATAGTATATTTTGCCGCGGTATTCATGCGGTTCTCCGAAGCTTTCGCATAAAGTGCCTATGATCTTCTTTATACGCGGTATATTATTGCTTGCCGAAATTATAAATGAGATCATCGTCTCCCAAAGCTCCTGCCTCAGTATGCGTATCCCGTTCCCGAAGCGCACAGCCTCAGCCATTACCGGATCGCCGTCTTCCGTCAGCGAACGTTTTATAGCGCTGTAGTCGCGGCTGAGATCGAGATAATCATACCACACATCGTTAAAGTCCTCCATAGCTGTGTCGTGCAGTATTATACTGTTTCCCTCAGCAGTGAGCTTTACCGTTTTTCCGAACGCCGTGCCGATATATGAGTCATCGCCGTCGGGATCGAAACGGAAGCACTGTCCGCAGTCAAAAATATGCCTCAGGTCAAAATCGCTCTGACCCGTTATATGTATGTCTTTATCTATAGTTTTTACTTCCATGTTATTATTATAACACAATCCTTCGTCATTATCAAGGAAATAATCAAAATATTTTAACTTTGTAAAAATTGCAAACAACAGGTATGCAACCCGGGTGCCAGATATGAATATTGAATAAAAGCACGAGTCATACTTGAAATAAAGAAAAAAATGTGGTATGATGTAAGCAGTAATAACTATAGAAAGAAGGTATATATTATGACGGATAAGGAGCTTTATAAGAGTCTTTCATACGAGAAGAAGAACGCATATCTCGCGATGAGCGAAGATGAGCTTTCTAAGATGCGGTCGCTCTCATCTGATTACATGAAATTTCTCGATAACGGCAAGACGGAGCGCGAATGCGTGCGTGAGGCTGAAAAAGCTGCCATTGCCGCAGGATTCAAAAAATTGAGTGACATATCGGAATTGAAGCCGGGCGATAAGGTGTACAAGATAAACAGGGGCAAGAATATATTCATGGCGGTCATAGGTACGGAGGATATACTTGACGGTATAAATATAGTCGGAGCGCATATAGATTCGCCGAGACTCGATCTCAAGCAGAATCCGCTCTATGAGAGCACTGATATGGCGCTGTTAAAGACGCATTATTACGGCGGACTCAAGAAGTATCAGTGGCCCACGCTCCCGCTTGCGATACACGGTGTCATATACAACAGTAAGGGCGAAAAGCTTGATATATGTATAGGCGAAAAGGATGATGATCCTGTATTCGTTATAACCGATCTTCTTCCGCACCTTGCGAAGGATCAGATGTCAAAGAAGATGACGGAGGGGATAGAAGCGGAAAATATGAATGTCCTTGTCGGAGGTATGCCTGTTGAAGCTGAGGATGTAAAAGAAAAGGTCAAGTTTGCGATCCTAAAGCTCCTGAACGAGCGTTACGACATAACCGAAAAGAGCTTCCAGAGCGCGGAATTTGAGATAGTCCCGGCACAGAAGGCGAGAAACGTAGGTCTTGACGAGAGCTTTATAGGCTCGTACGGTCATGACGACAGAGTATGTGCTTATACGACGCTCCGCGGGATAATAGACATACCGTCGCCGAAACGTACAGCGGCGGCTATACTTGTCGATAAAGAGGAGATCGGTTCAATGGGCAACACCGGAGCCCAGAGCGCGTTTATGATGATGGCGATAGCGGAGATGGTAGAAAAGGCGATCGGGACATGCACAGTGACGCAGCTCAACCGTGTTATAGAGAATTCGGCGTGCATGTCATCGGATGTTTCCGCGGCTGTTGATCCGAATTATCTTAGTGTTTCGGAGGAGCGCAATTCCTCGTATGCCGGTTACGGTGTAGCAATAATGAAATACACCGGTTCAAGAGGCAAATATGATTCGTCCGATGCCGGGGCGGAATTTGTGTACGAGATAGGCAGCATCATGGACAGCAATGATGTTATCTGGCAGACAGGCGAGCTCGGCAAGGTAGACCAGGGCGGCGGCGGAACGATAGCGCAGTATGTCGCAAACCTAAACATGAACGTCATAGACTGCGGCGTTCCCGTGCTTTCTATGCATTCTCCGTTCGAGGTCGTGGCAAAGAGCGACGTGTATATGGCATATAAGGCATATAAGGCGTTTTATATGAACAGATGAACAAAACTTAATATCGTATCAAAAAGCCGCATCTGCGCAGGACTTCATAAAACAGTAAAGTAAATGGCTGTCAGACACGGCACTGAAAGGGCATATCGCAGCAGCTGTGTGATATGCCCTTTCCTCGTGTGCCGGGAGGAAATCCGCATGATCTGTAAGCAATAAAAAGCTTATATGCACGGAACGATGATATTTTGATAAAATACATAGCTATCATGAAAAATACATTCCAACTTAAATGCAGCTTTTGCGTGTAATATCATAGAGACAGGCAAACGCAAAATACTGCCTCGTTTTATTTGCCACTTATATTATTACAGTTGCGAAAAACACCTTTATCGATCATACACGCAGAAACAGAGCCGTGTTCAGCGATATATCGGAGCTGGAAATGCAAAGTACAGATGATGTTGAGAGCAGAACAATGTGATGTTTATGATATATTGGATAATAATTGCACTGTGGGTGTATCAGAATGCGCAGCGTTCGCACTTATCGGGTCCTGTGTGGGGGCAGGGCACATAGAATCATACTACGCGGCGCGAGATGAATACGAGCGAAAGATAAGCGAATTTTTTGGCTTTTCGATGCCAACGGATAGATCATAGAAAAAATGTTCTATGTAACATATACAGAAGACCGGGGCTAAACAATAGCACCCGGTCTTAAATTTCTGAAAGTTAAAATGCCGATCTAAACAATGATTACCTTTGCAGCAGCCCATTTTTCTGATTCTGCTTGACCGACAATATAATTTACTGTTTTAACAGTGTCAGCCAAAGGCTATATTTTACTTATACCTTGAGCGAAGCTTTATCCCGCCGCGTTTCCTTGAGCCCGAATACAGCTTTCCGCCCATGCGTCTGTGCTTGGGTCTGAACATCTTTTCCATCCCGGACGAAAGATGCATCTTATGTACCGATCTTGATCTTTTGCTTCCGCCCTTGAACACGCTTGCAACGTTTACGTTCGAGCGTCTCTTTCCCATAGCGTCAACGTGCTTCTTGGGATTGAACTTGCGCACTTTTTTGAGCGATTCGTTTGTGACCTTTACGATCATCAGAGCTATAATGAAGAACAGAGACGAAAGTATCGTAGGCAGAAGTCTTATGCATATCGTCCTCTGTGAAAAGAACAACGCTATCGATACGAATACCGGCCATGCAAGCGATGCCGCTCCAAGCAGGATCTGTAAATTTATCCTTGCCATCGCTTTTTTATCAATGAGCGCGAACAGCCCGCAGGCAAATACCAGAACACCGCTGATAAACACGAGATATGAAAGCTGTATGCCGCCGGTCTCGATCACGGTCGATGCATTTGTCTTCATGATCCCGGTAAATTCGACAATGCCACAGCCTATAAGGAACAGCCCCAGAAGCAGATCTATAAAAGCCGCGACCGTCCATAGCTTCATGTGTTTGAGATTCATTTGTAAAACACCCCTTAGACAAGATTTACATTTACAATTATAGCACGATTAACGTTTTTTGTAAAGGGGATTTTCGGTTTTTATTTCAATTCTTTACGAGAGCGGAGTTATGCTCACTTCACCTTCGATCTTTATCTTCTCGCCGGAGCTTATTTCGAATTCGTATGAATGGCTGTCTATGGTCGAAAGATTCTCGCGGACGGTGAGGGAATTGGCTATGTTATAGACATAGATAGTACCCTCGCCCTCGGCGCGGTATCTGCCGCTTTTGAGATCGGCGGGACATTTGTATTCGCCGTCCTTGAGCTCTCTCGCTTCACCCTCGGCGCTGTCAGTGCCTATGGATGACAGATTGTCGAGATACTCCTGTTTTTCGGTGAGCTGCGAATTGAGTTCCGAATTCCTTTGCCTTGCGTTCTCAAGATCGGCGTTATAGCTGTCAAGCTCACTGTTGAGTGAGGTTACCTCGTTTATGAGAGTGCTGTTGGCATTTATGATCTGGTTGTAACCTGCGATCTCGATATTAAGGTCATCGATCTGTGAATTGAGCTCCGAGATCTGCGAATTCATATCATTTTTTTCGCCGGCGACCATAAGCGCCGCCTTTGAGCTCGTGCCTATGCTGTTGTGGAACACAAGAAGCAGAACGCCGATAACGACGCTGACAATTATTGGTATCATTGTGATATAAAAGCTTTTTCCGTTACGCATATTTTCACCTCGTATATATCAGTTGAGCGGTGTGAATTTTGTGGTCGAGTTGAGCGATATCCTGTCGCCGTCCTCAAGCGTTACCTCAACTCCCGACTCTATCTGCTCATTCACCTTGGATTCGCCCTCGCTTGACGCCACGACAAGGTTTCCCGTGCCGGTCACCGAATATCTTCCGGGCGCTATCTGCTCTCCCGCTGTGTATCGTCCTGCCGAGAGCGTTATGGATGATCCGACCCTGTTCTGTATCTGAGCGTCAAGATCATTGACCTGCTGCTGGAGCGCCGTGTTTTCATCGTTTACAGTCACAAGCTCCGATTGGAGTGATGATATCTGAGATCTCAGCGCGGCACGCGTGTTTTCGAAATCAACGAGACCTTCGGAAAGCTCCTTTTTTTCGGCTGCGCTTTCCTCCAGCGCCGCCGCCTCCGCAGCGACAGACTCGTATTCGTTCTTCAATGAGATGTAATCATCTTCCGCGCGAAGAGCGTCGGCAGCCGCGTTTAAGACCTCCTCGTCCTTGGGCATGTTCAGCGCGCATACGAATGCCGCGGCTATGACAGCGAGCGATACTGCGCCGCTTATGCAGTATGAGAGGATCTTTTTTGCTCTGTCCGAAAGTCCGTTTGAGCTGTCGTGTATGTTCTCGTCACCGCTCTCCGACATTATCCCGCCTTCGGCTATCGTTTCGTCCTTGATATCGTTATCGTCCGTCTTGCCGGAGTAGTATTCGGCTATATCGTCTAGCTTTTCCGCCTCGATAAGGCTCTCAAGCTCATCCGCAGTGTATTCATCCGGAAGCATTCCCTTATACTCCGGTACCTTGGATATATCCGAGACGGCTGTGGACTCAGACTTTACCTCGTTCTGCGCCTCTGTGTCCGAGACTGCTGAGCCGTCCTCCGGGAGCTGCGGGCTGGTATTCGGTTTTTCGTTATCATTGCTCATTCTGCTCTGTCTCCTCTCATGACGCGTTCTAAAATGACGCCGTTTCAGTTTACCGGCTCTGTTATGAACACGTCCTTGAATTGGTATGCGAAGCTGTCGTGCGACCGCTTTGCCGATGCGAAATCCGGGAATATCCCGAACACGGTCGGTCCGGAGCCGCTCATCTCGGCGCCTATTGCGCCGTTCTTTATCATTTTTTCCTTTATGCCGCGAACGATGGGATACATATCCTCCGTGACCGCACCCATCACATTTGAAAGTCCCGCGGCTATCTGTTCTATATCACCGCGTCCGAGCGCGTCGGAAACGGCTTGTGTATCGGGCCTAAGCTCGATCTTTGCATTGTCTATGGCGTTGTACACCGCGGCTGTCGATACGTTTATCGCAGGCTTAACCATAAGTATTGTGCATTTCGGCATAGGGGGAAGGGGAGTGAGCCTTTCGCCTATGCCCTCTGCGAGATATGTTCCGCCGAGTATGCAGTACGGAACATCTGCGCCGAGTCTCAGACCTATCCGGCAGAGCTCATCCGCCGTAAGACCTGCGCCGCAGAGTTTGTTGAGCGCCGCGAGCACCGCAGCCGCGTTGCCGCTCCCGCCTGCAAGCCCGGCCGCGACCGGGATGTTCTTGTGTATCATTATCTTGCACCCGCCGCGTATGCCTGTGGCGCTGAAAAATTCGCGCGCCGCAAGGTATGCGAGATTTTTCTCGTTCACCGGCAGGAATTTCAGGTTCGTCTTTACCCCGATACCCTTCTCGGTCCTGTCAACGAGGACGAGATCAAAAAGTGATACGGTCTGCATTATCATCCGCACGTCGTGATAACCATCATCGCGTCTGTCAAGCACGTCAAGCGTCAGATTGATCTTCGCGAACGATCGCGATATCGCGCGGTTCCCTGTTATAATTATATGATCGGAAAGCATGATTATTCTCCTTTATCTGTCGAGCTCGGCATGTGACTCTTGAACCGTCGCCTCTATCATCTCATCTGTTATGCTTCTTTCAAGCCCCTTGTCGGGCGATTTTACAAGGTATGCAAGGTATTCTATGTTGCCCTCCGGACCCTTTACCGGCGAAAAGGAGAGCCCCTCGGTCAGGAATCCCGCATCCGCCGCAAAATCGAGCACCGTCTTGATCACCTCAAAATGTACGTTTTTATCACGGACAACCCCTTTTTTTCCGACCTGACCGCGTCCGGCTTCAAACTGCGGCTTTATAAGCGCCGCCACCTCGCCGCCGTCCCTCAGAAGACTGTAAGCGACTGGAAGAACCAGCCTCAGCGAGATAAACGAAACGTCGATCGACGCGAAGTCGAGCGCCTCGCCTATATCCTCGGGTGTTACGTAACGTATGTTCGTGCGTTCCATGTTTACCACACGCGGATCCTGTCTGAGCTTCCACGCGAACTGACCGTAGCCGACGTCTACCGCATAGACCTTTTTCGCGCCGTTCTGGAGCATGCAGTCTGTAAATCCACCGGTGGAGGCACCTATATCCATCGCTGTCTTTCCCTCAAGCGTTATCGGGAATTCCTTCATGGCTTTTTCAAGCTTGAGTCCGCCGCGGCTCACGTATTTAAGCTGCTCGCCGCGTATCTCCACATCCTTTTCGTTTTCGTCTATCATAGTTCCCGCCTTGTCGCATTTCTGGTTCTTTACGAACACCTGACCTGCCATAATGAGCGCCTTTGCGCGCTCGCGGCTCTGTGTCATGCCGTTTTCGACAAGGTATGTGTCAATTCTTATCTTTGCCATCCTGTTGTTTCCTCACCATTCTGATCATAGTATCCGCTATTGTCTGCGCGTCTGTGCCGTATTTTTTGTCCAGCTCGTCTACAGTGCCGTGTTCTATCGGCACGGACGGGAATCCGAACGACTTAAACGCGCATTTGATCCCCTTATCCATCAGCAGTGCGGCGATGTGCTCGCCGAAACCGCCGGAGAGTACGTTATCCTCTATCGTTATGACGGTACCTGTTTTCATTGCCGCCGCGATTATCGCCGCCTCGTTCAGCGGATGTGCCGTCGGAACCTCAGTTATCTCTGCGCTTATGCCGTGGGATCTCAATATCAGCTCCGCCTCAGCGGCGCGCCGAACCATCCTTCCGAGCGTTATAATGGTTACGTCATGTCCGTGCATACGCGTATATACGGCGTTCGGAACAAATCCGTCATAGGGATACGGCGACTGTGTACCGCCGCGCGGATAGCGTATCGCTATCGGTCCCTTATGCACGTTCACCGCGTATTCGAGCATATCCTCAAGCTGCGCAAAGGACGAGGGTGACAATACCGTCATGTTCGGCATCGCTGATAGGTATGAGAGATCATACACACCCTGATGCGTCTCGCCGTCAGCTCCCACAAGCCCGGCTCTGTCTATCGGGAATACTACATGCAGATCCTGCAGGCATACGTCGTGAAGCGTCTGATCGTAGGCGCGCTGCAAAAATGTCGAATAGAGCGGTATCACCGGAGTGTATCCTGCCGCAGCCATCCCGGCGGCAAAAGTGACGCCATGCTGCTCTGCGATCCCCACGTCAAAGAACCTGTCTTTAAAGCGTTTGGAGAATTCAACAAGCCCCGTCCCGTCCGGCATCGCGCAGGTTATCGCGGTAACGAGTCTGTTGCGTTCCGCTATCTCAATAAGCTTTTTTCCGAACCGAGAGCTGTAGCATTCTCCGCCCGGCGCTATCGCTCCTGTTTTCGGATCAAATGTGCCGACACCGTGGAAACAGTCGGGGTGTTTCTCAGCCGGCGGGTATCCCTTGCCCTTTACCGTCTTTACATGTATGAGCACCGGCTTTTTCTCCGATCTTGCGTATTCGAAGCAGGCTATGAGCGAGCCGAGATCGTGACCGTTCACAGGCCCGATATACTTAAAGCCCATATCCTCGAAAAGCGTTGTCGGCAGCACCTTGCGCCTTATCCATGTCTTGCAGCGCTCTATCATATGCTTTATAGGCGGTCCTGCCAATGGTATATGATCGAGCACATTTGAAACATGACGCTTCGAACGGAAATAGAGCCTGTTTATGCGTATGTTCCTGAGATGGCGCGATACCGCGCCGACGTTTTTTGCGATCGACATCGTGTTGTCGTTAAGAACAAGTATAAGAGGCGTTTTCGTGTGTCCCGCATCGTTCAGTGCCTCGTATATCTCGCCGCCGGTCAGGGCGCCGTCGCCGAAAAGCGCTATAATATTTGAATGCCCGCCGTCGAGATCGCGCGCTCTCGCCATACCGAGCGCCGCGGATACGGACGTGGACGAGTGTCCCGTATCGAACACGTCGTATTCGCTCTCCGCGCGTTTCGGGAACCCCGAAAGCCCGCCGAATTTTCTGAGCGTGGCGAATTTATCCTTCCTTCCGGTAAGTATCTTGTGCACATATGCCTGATGTCCCACATCGAAAACGATCTTGTCCGACGGAAAGTCGAATACGCGGTGCAGCGCCACCGTAAGCTCCACCACGCCGAGATTCGACGCGAGGTGCCCGCCGGTCCTGCTGATGTTTTCGACAAGAAAGCCGCGTATCTCGCCGCACAGCTGTTTCAGTCCCCGAATATCAAGCTTTTTGACATCACCGGAAGCTTGTATATTGTCAAGCAAATTTTCCATCATTTAAGCAACTCTTTCCCCAAAATATAATATCGGTTATCTGTCGTTTTTCTTATTATAACATAGCAGTAAACAAAAGTCAATGAACGTCATGTTAATTATATTTCTTGACAGGGTGTGCCTGTAATGGTATAAAATACGGCGTGGATGTTGACACGTGGTGTCGGTATATGTTATAATCGAATAAAGCCAAGAAATATAGATAATAACAAGCAATATAGTACAGCATGATCGCGGAAAGGAAAAATATCATGTCAAAGGTCGACAAAAACGAGATAACCATTCGTTCAAGCGCAGCAGAATATTTAACTTATGTTGCGTCTATAGGCGACGAATCGAGCAGTATGGAAATGCGCTATGAGGACGAGGACATTTGGTTGACTCAAAAAATGATGGCAACATTATATGATGTTGATGTGAGAACAATAAATTATCATATAAAAAAGATATTTAACGACAGCGAATTACAGGAGAATTCAGTTATCCGAAAATTTCGGATAACTGCTCAGGACGGAAAAATAAAGAAAAGCGATGTTACCATTGCAAAAAATTATTTATCTGAATTTGAAATGAGGCAGCTTGACCGTATGGTTTCGGCTTATTTGGATTTTGCTGAAAGTATGACTTTAAGACATATTCCCTTAACTATGCAGGATTGGGAAACAAGACTTAACGGATTTATTGAAATGTTTGAATATGGACTTCTGAAAGATGCCGGTAAGGTATCAGCTGAAATAGCGAAGCTTCATGCAGAGACAGAATTTGAAAAATACAGAGTAATTCAGGATAAGCAATTTATGTCCGACTTTGACAGGTACATGCTTGAGCTTGAAGAGATCGAAAAGACTGTCGGAAAACAAAAAAATAACTAAATTATATAATAAACACGATATAGGTTATACTAAAGAAAAAACACGCGCAGACGGCGCCGGATTTACGGAGATTACATGGACAGAAAAGAAAAACTGATAAATTATATGTCGTCAAGCACATATGTACCGCTGAAGCTTGACGAGCTTGAGATCGTGCTTGACGTGCCCAAGGATGACCGCGGGGAGCTTGAGGAGCTGCTCTCGGAGCTCATAAACGAGGGCAGGATATTTAAAACGAAAAAGGGACGCTATTGCGCCGTGAGCGGCAAAACACTTACGGCGTCTGGAAAGCTCATGTGCAGCGCCCGCGGCGGGTTCGGCTTTGTGCGCCCGGATGAGGAAGGCGCGCAGGATATATTTGTGGCGGCTGAAAACCTCGGCGGCGCATATGACGGTGACAGGGTGCTTGTGCGCATAGACAAAAAGGATAACAGCTACGGTCACAGTGAGGGACACGTGACCGCTGTTATAGAACGCGGTAACGAAACCCTTGTGGGAATCATATCCGGGATAAAAAACAAAACGTACCGGTTGATCCCGGACAGGCGCTCGTTTTTCTCTCAGGTGCGTATCTCGCCCGCAAAGCTGGGCGGGGCGGCTGTAGGCGACAGGGTAATAGTAAGGATAGATGAGTACAACAAAAAGGGAAAGCCGGTCGGCGAGGTAATTACCGTGCTCGGAAGGGCGGACAGCGCCGAGAGCTGTCTAAACGGCATTATTTCGGAAAACGGGATAAGGGCACGTTTCCCGAAACCTGTGACAGACGAGGCGGAAAAGGTTCCGGAGAGTGTATCCAAGTCGGCGATCAGGGGGCGTGAGGACCTGCGCTCCATGAAGATATTCACCATAGACGGCGATGATTCAAAGGATTTTGATGATGCCGTTTCGCTCGAAAAGCTCGATAACGGAAACAGCCTGCTCGGTGTGCACATTGCGGATGTGTCGCATTACGTAAAGGAGGGCTCCGAGCTTGATAAGGAGGCTTTAAAGCGCGCAACGAGCGTATATATGCCGCATAAGGTGATACCGATGCTCCCGAAAAAGCTGTCAAACGGCATATGTTCTCTTAACCCGGGTACAGACAGGCTCACTTTTACGGTGTTTATGGAGATAGACGGGGACGGAAAGATCGTATCTCACAGGCTCGTGAAATCGGTGATACACTCGTGCGAGCGTTTGACTTACAATAACGTGAACAAGCTGCTCGACGGCGATACGAGGCTGAGGGAGCGTTATTCCGAGATAGTGCCGGTGCTCGAGGCGATGGACAGGCTTTCGGATAAGCTTGCGTCGCTGAGGAGCGAGCGCGGCGCGATAGATTTCGATTTTCCGGAGACAAAGGTCATATGCGGAGAAGACGCGCAGCCGCGCGAGATAGCCGTAGCGGACCGCGGAAGGTCGCAGCGGATGATAGAATCGTTCATGCTTGCCGCGAATGAGACGGTGGCGGAGGACGCATACTGGGCGGAGCTGCCTTTTGTGTACCGTGTGCATGAGCCGCCGAGCGCCGATAAGCTCACTGCGTTCAATGAGTTTATAAAGAATTTCGGATATTCGCTGAGGGGAAAGCTGGATCCCGATACGATACACCCGAAGGATCTGCAGAGAATAGCCGAGCAGGCAAAGGGAACGCCTGAAGAGCTGATGATCTCAACGGTGATGCTGCGCTCCCTCATGAAGGCGGGCTACCGTGACACGAACAGCGGTCATTTCGGGCTTGCTGCGCGGTATTACTGCCATTTCACTTCCCCGATACGGCGTTATCCCGACCTTATGATACATCGTATACTTTCGGAGTATATAGACGGCGGGATAGACGACAGCGAGCACAACCGGCTCGTGCCGATAGTCAGGGAGGCGGCGGAGCAGTCTAGCGAGAGAGAGATAGCGGCTGAGAAGGCCGAGCGCGACGCGGAAGACCTTCTGAAGACGGTGTACATGCAGGCATATCTCGGCGAATCGTTCGATGCGGTAATATCGTCGGTCACATCGTTTGGGATCTTTGCAATGATGAACAACTCATGCGAGGGACTTATCCGGTGCGAGACGATGACGGCGGACTATTTCGAATTTGACGAGAGCCGCCGCATACTCACGGGAAAGCGCACCGGCAAGGTATATAAGATAGGCGACAGGATACGCGTGACGGTAGCCGGGTGCAGCGTGCTTTTAAGACAGATCGATCTTGTATTGGAGGAGGACGCGAACCCGTCTCTTCTGCGGCGCGTGAGCGAGAGGGCTCAGAAAGCGGAGCGCAGAAGTGACGAGAAGAAGGAAAAGACAGGCAAAGCGAAACGGCGCGGGTATCAAAAACGAGGACGCCGCGGTAAACGCAACGGGAAAAAGAGATGAGGTGATGGACATGAATGAGACGTTTGAAATAATAATACCTACGCTGTTCGGACTTGAATCGCTCGTGTCAAAGGAGCTTTACAGGCTCGGTTATGACACGACGCGTGTGGAAAACGGCAGAGTGACTTTCAAGGGCGATTACGACGCGGTATGCCGTGCGAATATGTGGCTCAGATGCGGCGAGAGGGTGCTCATAAAGGTCGGCGAGTTCAAGGCAGAGACCGCGGACGAGCTTTACGAGGGCGTAAAGGCGCTTGAATGGGAGAATTTCATAGACCGACGCGACGCGTTCCCTGTAAAGGGGCGCACCACGCGGTCAAAGCTTGCAAGCGACAGATCGAGCCAGATCATGATAAAGAAGGCGATAGCCGACAGGCTGGGCGAGGAGTACGGCATTTCGTGGCTGCCGGAGGACGGCGTGACGTATCAGATACAGTTCACAATAATTGCCGATACTGTAACGCTGATGATAGACACGACCGGGGCGGCGCTCCATAAGCGCGGCTACAGGGCGCAGTCGAACCTTGCGCCGCTGAGGGAGACGATCGCGGCGGCGATGGTGATGCTGAGCTTCTGGAAATTCGAATATCCGCTTTCGGATCCGTTCTGCGGCTCCGGTACGATCCCTATCGAGGCGGCGATGTTCAAGCGCAATATTGCGCCGGGACTTAGGCGGCGTTTCGCGTTCATGGATTTCCCGCAGATAACGGAAAGCATGGTAAGGGATATCATAGACGAGGCGCGCTCGGAGGTGCACGAGAACGTGAAGCCGGAGATATTCGCAAGCGATATAGATCCCGAAGCAGTGGAGCTGACTAAGCAGAATGCCCAAAAAGCGGGGGTAGGGGAGTATATAAACGCATTTGCAAAGGACGCGAGACGCATAAGCTTCTCAAGACCGTTGGGCACAATAATCACGAACCCGCCCTACGGTGAGCGGTTAAGCGATATAGATGAGTGCAAAAAGCTCTACAGGGACATCGGCAGAAACTTCTCGAAGCTTGACAGGTGGTCATATTACATCCTCACCTCGCACGAGGAATTCGAAAAGGAGTTCGGCAGGACTGCCGATAAACGCAGAAAGCTCTATAACGGCATGCTGAAATGCTGTTTGTATCAGTATTACGGCGCACCGCCGAAGAAAAAGAGGGAACAGTGATGGCACGGTATATAACTACATACACCGGAGCCCATTTCTATCCAACGGAGCCGAGAGCGGAGGATATATGTATCGAAGATATAGCTCATTCGCTCTCAATGCTCTGCCGTGCGAACGGTCACTACCGCAGATTTTATTCGGTAGCCGACCACTGCATAGACTGCGCGGCAGAGGCGGAGGCGCGCGGACTTGGAGACAGAATGGTGATGTTCTGTCTTCTTCACGATGCCGCCGAGGCATACATATCCGACATCCCGCGCCCGGTAAAGCGGGAGCTTGCCGGGATAGATGAGACAGAGGAGCGGCTGATCTGCATGATATTTGAAAAATTTGCGGGAAGGCTCCCGGATGCGGCAGAGATGAAACAGATACGCGAAATAGACGATGCGATGCTGTTTCACGAATTCAAGGCGAACATGGGTGAGATACTCGGGCAAGCTGAGATAAAGGCAAAACGCACATTTGAAACAAGACCGCCCGAGACAGCGGAACGGGGGTTTTTGGAGCTGTTTGATAGAACAGAAAAAGCGCTGCAAGCGCTGTGATATAACGGAGGTCAAGCTGATCAACGATAAAACGATGGTACCGCTGCGGTTCCTGTCGGAGAATATGGGCTACACGGTAACATGGGATGAGGCGGCAAGGACTGCTGTTATTGAGTGAGGGTTATTTGTGGAAAAATCAATGAATAAGAATATAAATAACATGAATATGTACAATGATCCTTTCAAGGAATATATAAAACAGGTCGAGCCGGATAAACGATATAAAGGCTATGTATGGAGCACTGCCATAGGACTTCAAGCGGTGGATGGGCTGAAGCCGTCAGAGCGGCTTTTGAAAACAGCCGTAGACAACATCGAGGGCAATATTTCCATCGAGGATGCCGAAAGCGTGATCGATAGCTATTATGCCGCAAGACCGCATAGCTCCGGAAGTGACAGAACGGAAGAGGCGGACAGGGTGTCTGTGCGCATTGCTGCGATCCTTTCGGAAACGTCGTTTTCCTTTGCGGCTAGTGAATATATCGGTATCCATAAGAAGCTTTTTTCAGGTATATACAAACACGCCGGAAAGATAAGAGATTACAACATCACAAAAAAAGAGTGGGTCCTTGGCGGCGATACGGTTATATATGGAAATGCTGCATACCTTCGTGAGACATTGGAGTACGACCTCGCCGAGGAACGGAAATTCAGCTATAAAGGACTTTCTCAGTATGAGATCATCAAGCATTTAGCATATTTCATTTCAAGACTGTGGCAGATCCATATTTTTGGTGAAGGCAACACGAGAACAACTGCGGTATTCTTTATTAAATATCTAAGATCACTCGGCTATGACGCTACGAATGATATATTTGCCGAAAATGCATGGTATTTTCGCAATGCGCTTGTAAGAGCGAATTATACCGATCTGAAGCGTAATATACATGAAACAACGGAATATTTGGAGATGTTCATCAGGAATCTTCTACTGAATGAAAATAATGAACTTAAGAACCGTTATTTACACATCAATGGTCTGCTTGTGCCTGAAAAACAGGCTATTGACAACGAAAATCGAGCTATTGAGGCAAAAAAGCAGGCTATTGACAGCGAAAATCGAGCTATTGAGGCAAAAAAACAGGCTATTGAAAGCAAAAATCAAGCTATTGAGACGAGAATAGAGGGACTCGGGTTCAATATTAACACAAAAAACAATGTGGTAATCTTATACTCAAGACTCGGTACGAGAGGTATATTTGGAAGAGGGATTGTTTCCGATGTCTGCGGTATCTCGTATTCGGCGGCGGGTATGCTTCTCTCAAAAATGAAGGAGCATGGGCTTGTCGAAGAAGTAAAGGGCCACGGAAAAGGAAAATACAAATTTGCAATTAACGATACAAACGAGATAGTTTAAAGGGGGCTGCAGCAAAATGCATGCGCCCCCGTGCTTATTTTATACCACGATCTCCGTGCGGCTCCCGCCTGCACGGTCTTTTTT
Organism: Candidatus Ornithomonoglobus merdipullorum; assembly: GCA_018714695.1. Lineage (GTDB taxonomy): Bacteria > Bacillota > Clostridia > UBA1381 > UBA1381 > Ornithomonoglobus > Ornithomonoglobus merdipullorum. The sequence continues at coordinate 24,145 of DVNB01000083.1, forward strand.
TACTCTTATCTGCTTATCTATACGTTCTTTCAGCTCCGCTACATGCGAGATTATACCGACGGTCCTGTTCCCTTCGGCAAGCCCGGAGAGCGCGCTTATAGCGTGGTTCAGCGCCTCGTCATCGAGCGAGCCGAAACCCTCGTCAACAAACATCGCATCAAGTCGGATGCCGCCCGAATATGACTGTATCTCGTCCGAGAGCCCGAGCGCGAGGGACAGCGACGCCATGAACGATTCGCCTCCCGAAAGCGTGTTGACGCCGCGCACCGAACCGTTGTAATGATCCTTAACGTCCAGCTCAAGTCCGCTCTGCGAGCGTATGCTCCCGTTCTCTGTGCGTCTCCGAAGCTCGTACTGACCGTCGCTCATGATAAGTAACCTCTCATTTGCGCGGGCAAGTATCCTGTCAAAGTAGATCGTCTGCGCAAACGTCTCAAGTGAGATCTTGTCCTTGCCGGTGATCACGCCGTTGAACGTGTCGGAGAGCGACCGCACTGCCGAAAGCTCTTTTTCGGCTTTTTCAAGCCGCGGCAGCTCGCGTCCGATATGATCTTTTATGGACGTATTCGTTTTTATCCTGAGCATCAGCGTGTCGCGTTTCTGCGTTATTCCTGAGAGTTTTTCTTCAAGCTCCGCCGATTCCAAGCTTAATTTGCCGGTATCTCCGGCATCGGCCGCGGCTATCTGCTTTTTCAGTGTTTCCGCCGCAGCGCGGCTCTTTTCTGTCTCGGCGCGGCAGGTCTCATATTCCTTTTTTGCCTTATCAGCCGCCGATACGCGTTCGTCTATCCTGCGTCTTAATTCGTCTATGTGCCTCTGCGCCGCGCTCCCGCTCTCAAATGTCAGAGACGCCAATATTTCCGAATGACGTTTCTTGAGCGCCGCATGCTCTGTTTCGGCAGCCGCAAGCTCCTTCTCTGCGGCGTGCTGCTCATCGGAAAGCACCTCAAGCTGCTTTTCACCGTCAGCTATTACCGCCTCAAGTTCATCATACCGTTTGCGACCGTCTTTTGCCTCTTTAAGACTTATTTTAAGCATGTCGACTTCCTTTGAAAGCTCGTTGGAAAGCTCCGCAGCAGCATCTTCCAACGATCCAACGGTTTGTGTGTCTCCGAACAGCTTTGACGCATGCGCAAGCACGCTGCGTTCAGCTTCGTTTGCCTTCGTTTCTGCCGCAGCTCGTCTTGTGGAAGCTGCACTGGCATCGTTTCTGAGCTTTTCGACATTCTCCTTGATGGCTTTAAACTCTTCTTCGGATGGGGCGTTTTCGGCTTTTTTTGCAGGATGCGGATGCTCTGTCGATCCGCATACAGGGCACGGCTCATTGGGCTTGAGTTCACTGTTGGCAAGTATTCCTGCCATGTTGGCGATGAACAGAATGTCTGCTTCTTTGTATGCGTCATGTCCCAACTTCAATTTTTCGTTTGCCTTTACGAAAGCCTTGTCTGCCTTCTCAAACTCTTTTTTCAGCTTGCCAAGCTTTTTAAACTCATCCGAAACAGCTCTGCATTCTTCGAGATTCTTTTCTACGCGCTCTATATCCGCCTGAAGCTTTATGCACCTTTCACCGCAGTTCTTTAAGCGTTCACGTTCCGTTCCGAGATCCTCAAGCTCCTTAGAGAGCTTTTCACGCTTCGTTTCCGTGTTTTTCATATCAGTCTCAAGACAGCCGATCTTTTCCGTAAGCGCGTCGGTGTCCTTTCTGACCTTATCGGCATCGTCATAGGCGGAAAGCTCGCGCTCTATCGCCGCCGCCTCCACAAGCAAAGAGTCATTTTCCTTCAACGCTTTTTCAGCAGTCTCAAAAGCCTCCTTGAACTCCGAAAGCTTAGGCTCCGCGTTTTTCAAAAACTCGTTTTCCCTGTCAAGCTCCTTTTGCGCCTGCGCTTTTGCTTCGGCTTTACCTAGCTCTGTATTTAACTCGTCAAGCCGTTTTCTTATTTCCGACATGCTTTCCGAGAGCGTCTTTGCTTCGGCTTCGTCCTCGGCTATGACGTGACCGATAAGCTCCGGTATCTCTTTAGCATCAGGGAAACCGCCCAAGGTTCTGATACGCTCTACATCTTCGCAATAACAGCTCTCTTCGGAGCATTCCGTTTCGGAGACCCTGCTGCTTATGCTCTTTGATATATCGTCAAACTCGTCCGTAAGCTGTTTCTTTTCAGCTTTGAGCCGTTCCTGCAGCTTTGCGTATATGCCAGTATTGAATATCCTGCTGAGTATCTTTCCGCGCTCTTTGGTCTTTGCGAGCAGCAGCTTCAGAAAATCGCCCTGCGCTATCATCGCGATCTGCGAGAACTGCTCCTTGTCAAGCCGTATCAGATCCGTAACGGCGCGAGTAACGTCTCGCTCGGAGCTGACCGTCTCGCCGTTCGGATAAGTCAGGACAGCGTCGCCCTTCTGCATCGTAACTCCGCCGCCGCGCAGCTTCGGACGCTCGTAGGACGGACTGCGCCGCACGTTATACACCTTGCCGCCTATACGGAAATCCATATCGACGTATGTCGCGGTCTCCGGCTCGGCATATTTGCTTCTGAGACTGTCCGCCGTTCTTGCGCTGCCGCTCGCCTCGCCGTAGAGCGCATAGGATATGGCGTCGAATATAGTGGTTTTTCCGGCGCCCGTGTCGCCGGTTATAAGGTACAGTCCGCTTTCTCCCAGCTTTGTGAAATCTATTTCCTCTTTGCCGGAATAAGGTCCGAACGCTGATATTGTAAGCTTCAACGGTCTCATTGCTCCGCCTCCTTTATCTCATCAAAAAGCCTTCTCACAAGCTCCGCCTGCTCCTCGGTCATCTCCGTGCCGTTCTGACTTCTGTAAAAATCTGCGGCAAGCTCCATCGGCGTTCTGCGCTCTGATGCGGACAGCTCGCTGAGCTCCGGTCGGGTGCGGGTCGAGGTGTTGTCATAGGCAAGCTGCATTATATTGGGGTATATAGCACGCAGCCGGTCCATAGCGCGGGGTATCTCCGTCTCGTCCGTCAGCACGGCTCTTATGTAATCGTGTCTGTTCTCTTCGGTATATGACTTTCTGTCCGCCAGTTCGTCATACGTTCCGCGTATCTCGCGCAGATCGTGAAGCGGCTTGAGCGGACATTTCGTTATTTCGATATCACCCTTCCTTTTTATATCCACTATAGTCACCGACTTTTCATCATTCGCCTCAGAGAACGAATATTTTAGCGGCGTTCCGCAGTAGCGTATGCGTCCGCCCTCCATACTCTGGGGTCGGTGGATATGTCCGAGAGCTGTATAGTCGAATTTATCGTACAGCGCCGCATCCACGTTTTCAAGCCCGCCGACTGACAGCTCCTCAGACTCGGATGTGACAGCCCCGGTCACAAACTGGTGAGAAACGATAACGTTTCGTTCAGCCGGATACGTCTCTATCGCGCCTATAGCGGCAGCGAGCGCGTCATTGTGTGTCTCTATCTCCGCATCCGGGAAAAACCGGCGCACGTTTGCCGGCTTTAGGAAGGGGAGAAGGTATATGTATATGGCTCCGTATTCGTCGTTTAATACGACCGGCTCGACGGATCCGGAATATACGGGTGAGAAATATATCCCGCCGCGTCTCATGACCGAGGAGCCGAACGCGACACGCTCTGCGGAGTCGTGGTTGCCGCTTATGATAAGCGCGGTCACTCCGGAATCCGAGAGCGAGGTGATGAATTTATCAAAAAGCTTTACAGCCTCCGCAGGCGGGATCGGCTTATCGTAAACATCGCCCGCGATAATTACCGCGCTTATATCCTCTTTTGCCGCAATATCAAGTATCTGATCAAGAATATGCTCCTGATCCTCAAGCAATGAAAACTCGTTGAGCCTTTTGCCGAGGTGCAGGTCTGAAATATGCATAAATTTCATACCGCAATACATCCTTTCGATTAATTTGGTAATATTGTATCATACTTTTGTGAAAAAATCTATAGCAAACGACAATATTTGCAGCCGTATTATATTTTTTGAAAATGCTATTGAAAAAAGACTCGGTTTGTGATAAGATATTACATATATTGATCAGAGAGGGGAAAATATATCGGTGCGTGTACGCGCCGTTTTAAGGAGGAACAGCTATGCAAATGACATTTCGCTGGTACGGCGAAGGCAACGACAGCGTAACGCTCGATCAGATCCGCCAGATCCCGGGCGTTGAGGGCATCGTGTGGGCGCTGCACGGCAAGCAGCCGGGCGAGGTTTGGGAAAAGGAGGAGATCGCCGAGGTCAAAAAGCAGCTTGACCGCTATGGCTTTAATATGGATGTCGTGGAGTCGGTGAACGTGCACGACGACATAAAGATCGGGCTGCCGACGCGCGATAAGTACATCGAAAATTACTGCAAAACGCTCAGAAATCTGAAGGAATTCGGAGTAAAGGTGGTATGCTACAACTTTATGCCGGTATTCGACTGGACGAGGACAGATCTTTTTCATCCGGTGGGCGACGGCTCGACCGCGCTTTTTTACGAGAAGGACAAGATAGTTGATGATCCGGAGGAGATGGCAAAATACATACTTGAAAAGAGCGGGGATTACACAATGCCCGGCTGGGAGCCTGAGCGTATGGCAAAGCTCAGGGAGCTTTTTGAGGCGTACAAGCCGGTCACGAAGGAAAAGCTCTGGGAAAATCTGAAGTATTTCCTTGAGGCAATAATGCCGACATGTCACGAGTGCGATATAAAGATGGCGATACATCCCGACGATCCGCCGTGGGATATATTCGGGCTTCCGCGCCTTTTGGTAAATGAGGAGTCGATCGGCAGATTCGTATCGATGGTGGACGACCCATACAACGCGCTTACACTCTGTTCCGGCTCTCTCGGTGCAAACCCGGATAACAATGTCGCTGAGATAGTTAGAAAGTACTGCGACAGGATAGCGTTCGCGCATGTGCGCAACGTAAAGCATTTTGAAAACGGTGATTTCAGCGAGGCATCGCACCGCGACTGCGACGGTGACACGGGGATACTGGAGATAATGAAGGCGTATCACGACTGCGGCTTTGGCGGATACATGCGTCCCGATCACGGCAGACATATCTGGGGCGAGAAGTGCAGACCCGGCTACGGGCTTTATGACCGCGCATTGGGCATTATGTATCTTTTGGGCATCTGGGACACTCTCGAAAAATACGATATATAAAGACCGCGTGTCTGTAATAAAGTCTGCAAGCTTGAAGCCTTCTGTGTCAGAATATGATCAAACACAGGAGGCTTTTTTATTCTGTTAATACATAATGTAATAAAAAATGATACGGAGAGGGCTATGACGCAGGAAGAATTGATAAACGTTTTAATAGTATTTTCGCATACCTTTCTTGGGGCGTATGTAATGATGTTTACAGAGTTCCGTGAACCCCGGCGTGTATGGAGACTGCGTTGGGCTGTGACGGCAGAGCTTGATATAGCGGCGAATGGATTGCTGTGTGCTGTCATAGGCAGGGATATATGGATGTACTGCGCGGTATTCACGCTGACCATACCAATCATTATTATTACTGTTTTCTGTTCTCTGCATAAAGGTCTGCGTGTAGTATTCAGTGTATGTACTTGTCTTTGGGTAGGATGTGTGGCGTTTTCGTGTTCGGAGACAGCATATTGGCTTTCAGGAGGCAATTTATGGATCAGGCTTGCGGTTCACGTAGCGGCATATGTGGCACTGTATTTTGTCCTGTGCCGTTTCCGTCCGTATTATAAAAGGATGGTGCGCCTGCTTGATCACGGATGGAGCGTTCTGTGTATGATCCCGACTGTTACCTTTTTAGTTGCCTTGTATATAATAAATTTCCTGTTGACAGAAAAAACGATGATATCAGTCATTGCGATATGTGGCATAACGATCATCTGTACCTGTGCATATAGTCTTATCTATTTGTTTTTTGTCAAGGTGTTGGATGACTATGAGCTGAAAACCAGCAGTGATCTTGCCGAAGTAAGACGTTTTGCGCTTGAGCGCCAGCTTGAAGAAACCAGAGAGGCTGAGAATCTGATGCGTGTACAGCGCCGTGATATGAGCTGTCGCTGGATGATGCTTTCGAGTTTTGTGGAAAAAAATGATACTAGTGCGATAGCAGAGCTTATCGGCGGGGCACAAAAGAAGCTTGATGAATCCGTATCGGTGGTTTGGTGTAAAAATCAGATGCTGAATGCAACTGTAGCTGCTTATTTTACAAAGGCAAAACGTGAGGGAATAACCGTTGAAGCAAAATTAGATATTCCTGACGATATACCGGTAGATGCGGCAGAATTATCGATGGTGTTTGCGAACGCCCTTGAAAATGCAATTAATGCCTGTACACTGCTGCCGCCGGGAAAGCGTAAGATCATATGTAAATGTGTAGAATATCCTAGGTTTATGCTGAAGGTGGAGAACACTTACAACGGTAAAGTGAGGTTTGGCAGTGACGGGCTGCCGCTGTCTTCGGAAGACGGGCATGGCATCGGAACACGTTCAATAGCGGCGTTTTGTAAAAAATACGATGCCTCATGGAGCTATGATGCTTCGGACGGGTGGTTTACATTGAGAATAGCGTTTTAACTTATATTTTGGCTGCTCCATCATGGTCCGTTCGGTCTGACATCAGATGTACGGATATAAAAAGTGGATTTGAGGGAATTTATATGGTATACAATAATTATATGAATGCGCTGATGGTGCTTTTAACGCAGATGTTTCTCGGCAGTTATGTCTTGATGCTGACGGAGTTTAGGGAACCTGTGCGTATATGGAGATCTATTTGGACAGCTGTCATCGTTTCGGTGGTGTGCATAAATATTCTATTGATATTGTTTTTTGATTTTTTGGATATTTATAAACGAGTTGGGATATTGACGGTCACGCTTCCGTATGTTTTGATGACCTTGCTGTGTTCACGCTATAAGGGGCTTCGGGTCGTATTTAATATATGCACATGCCTTTGGATCGGATGCATAGGGAATGCCAACGGTATAGCGGCTCATGCACTGATGCCGGAAAATGTTTGGATAAATGTAGCAGCACGCAGTGCTTCATATTTTGTGCTGTATTTTGTGGTAAGATTTTTTAAACCGTATTACAGTCAAATGCTTCAGCTTTTGGATAAAGGGTGGGGCACATTATGCCTGATCCCTTTTACTACTTTTATATTGACTCTTTGCATGATAAATAATCTTCTTCAGGAGGAGCCTCTGGCTGCGTCTGTAATTATTTATGGGATCATGATATTATGCACATGCTCATACATTCTCATATATCTGTTCTTTATGAGGGTATTGCAGGAATATGAGCTTAAAAACAGCCGTGAACTGATCAACGTTCAAATAGCAGCGCTTGAACGTCAGTCGGAATCAAATCGGGAGATCAATGAGAAAATGCGTATACAGCGTCATGATATGCGCCATCAATGGATAACTGTATCAGCTTTGATAGAGAATGGCGACAAGCGGGCTGTATTGGAATTCATCGATACTGTGCAGAGACAGCTCAATGGCATTGATCAGGAGCAATAAATAGGCTGCCTTTCTGGTATTTAGGGTTAGTAAGAGCTTTTAAACCACGGACAGGATCCATCCGTTTGCAGTATAATATTTTCGGATGAGTTCTGTCCGTTCCGTATCTAAAATTATGCGGCTGAATTAGTTTCATAACGCGAAAATTTCATCTATTCTTCCATCCAATAATCCATCCATTTGTTCAGAATATCATTTCGTGCGCCTTTTGGTATTGCCAATGATTTTTCATTGGTCAATATCAGCTCTTTTTTGCCTACCTTTTTTATATAATGGAGATTGATCAGGAAGCTTGAGCCGAGCATAATGAAATTGTCTCTTTCAAGCAATTCACCGACCGCTTTTTGAAATGATATCCTAAGTTTCTGGCTGTCAACAACGGTTTCGTTTATCAGATTGTACCGTACAGACCGCTCGTAAAGCTCAGCGTAAAGGATATCGGATATGTTTATGACAACTGTGCCGTCGGATGTATTTACGGTTATCGAATGTGCTTTAAGCCGCGCGGTAAGTATCTCCGCCTGTTTTATAGCCGAAAACAATTTTTCTTTTTCGACAGGCTTTACAAGATAATGAAGAGCATGTACACTGTAGGATTCAACAGCGTAGTCTTTTGAGCTTGTAAGGTAGATAATGGGCGCGCAAACGTCCATGCCGCGAAGCTGCAGTCCAAGCTCTATTCCGGAAAGCTCAGGCATGATCACATCAAGTATGTAAAGATCGAATAGTTCTTTTCCGCTCCATTCGACACGGTCAAGCAGCATTTGGCTGTTTGTAAACACAGTTAAATTTACGTCAGTTTTGAAATACTCCAAAATATATTCCTTGATTTTGTCAATTTGATCGACGTCATCATCACATAAAGCAATTTTCAGCATAGCATCATCTCCTGTATAATAATCAATCTTAATTATATCAGAAAAGTATGAAATAATCAACTTTAATATTTTTATAAATCGTCACAAAAAGAACCTGAATTGTCACAATATCTTATAAAATGAGAATTTTTATGTTACAATAGAATAAAGATATTTTTAATATAGACATATTTCCAACCGCGGATGGATCGACACCGTGTATCGGATAAAAGAGGAGATGAAAAGCGTATGAAATGGACAAAGTTTTTCAAGAATACAGTGAGTATCGCGGCAGCGGCGGCAGCGCTTTTTACGGCAATTGCGCTCCCATCCCCGAACCGCGCTGCGGCTGCCGGGGAAGATCAGGTTTCAGATTTACCAACAAAGCTTATGAACGGTGATTTTGAATGGCCGAATATTGACACGGCGTTGGAGAAGGCTAGTATAGATGCAAACAGCAGCGGAACCACGAGCGGAACGTATCGCGGAACGTATCGCGATTATTCGATATCAAATAATGATACCGAGGATACGGATATCATTTTCAGACGGCACCGCATTAGCTCGGGCGGGTGGTGGAATCCGACATATACCAATTATGATGATCCGTGGTTCGTGACCACGCGTTCTATATATGACGATATTTCTTCCGATCAATCCTCGGATCACGATAAACGCGAGTTTTACTGGAAGACTACCGCGTCAGATGACAGGATAGAGCTTGCGGCGGCACGAGATATACGATCTTGGGATGGTGGTAGCACAGTAGGTTATTTCAGAGACGGGAACACTGAAACGAGGACGAATGAGGCGGCAAGCGGCGGTCAGTTCGCGGAGCTTGTGGCTACAGAACAGTCTTCGCTTTACCAGACCATACAGACTGCCGAGGACAATGTTCTCACATGGAGGCTTGATCACCGTGCCAGAACCAGTACAGGAGGCATGGATTCCATGGCGGTGTTCATCGGTCCTAAACAGGACGGACTGAAAAAAGCGAGTGAGTCCGCGCAGGATGTATTCAGCGCAATGGTCGATCTGATCAGAGAAAATCCCGGAGAGACAACGCAGCCGGGGATGTCGGTGGCGGCAAGAAAGATCTATTCGGCAAAAATAAGTGACGGTATGAAAATAACAGATGCCGATGTCAGCAATAATAAAACCGATCACTGCGATCAGGAATGGACCTGCTGGATAATAACGAGTGATGACATGTCGTGGCAGGAGTACAGCGGTACTTATAAAGTGCCGGAGGGACAGAACGCAACTACATTTGCTTTTGCGGCGCTTAACAGAGCTGCCGCCAATCCTGAAGGAAACTGTCTTGATAACATTGTGTTCGGAATACAGTATCCGCTTACTGTTACAGCAACAGCAGGCGGGACCGGCACCGTATCCGGCGGCGGCATTTCAAATGCTGAGGTCTCACACGGCAATGCGTATAACGGAAGCGCAAATGAGGGCGAAACCGTTACAATAACAGCGAGACCTAATGATGCTAATCACAAATTTGTCGGCGCGACGGTTAACGGCAATTATGTCAGGATAGGAGAAAACGGATTCGTTCAGCAGCAGGATGGTTCGTACACGTATCAGCTGACAATGGATGGAGCCAAAAATGTCGAGCTGATATTCGCCTCCGTTGGCTATGTCACATATGATCTTAACGGCGGAACCTGGGATAGCGATATCCAAACTTCATACGAACTGGATAGCTTGCTAAATAACGATTTTGAGCAGAAAAATGAGCCCGAACTGACGGGCAGTAGATTCCTTCACTGGGAGGTGTACGCGGCAAACGGCACGGACTCGTTAAATGGTAAAGTATATACTCCCCATACAATAACGTATACGGTGGATGAGGGTGACTGGTGGAATCCATGGGATGATGATACGCATACGTTCACGATCACCGACAGCAGCGGAGAAAAGGTTATTGAGATAGAAGACGGTGCTGACGAGTATGCGATAGTGCTTCGCGCGGTATATACTCACACTGTAGACGCCGTATCCTGCACGAAATATTTCGCCTCAAACGATGCTAATCATAAAGATGCCACGGGAGGCTCGGTCACGATCAAAAAAAATACTGACACGACCTCAAATACCGATACGGGATCTATATCGGTAGAAAACGGTGATTCATTCACGGTAACGGCAACGCCGAACGAAGGGTTTGAGGTTGATTCATGGTGGTATTCATATATTGATGACAATGAAAACGAGGTGCTCGAGTTGATACCTGACGCTTCCGGCGATTCATACACAGCAACGTATAACGGGAGCCGAAATGTAACGATACATGCTCAGTTTGCGGAATTGCCCATAGGTCCGTATCTGTCTGTGGTAGCAGAGAACGAAGAGACACGGAAACAGCTTGATGAAAAGGGTATAGAGTCAGAGCATGGTCATGTTAAAGGAAACGGATCAGACACGCCTGTGAGTAAGCTTTACGGCGGTGAGAAATACGGCAATACGATCTCTACCGGATTTTTTGCAAAACGCAAGTTTGAAGGTGCCACTGTTGATCTCAGCGGTACATGGTCGATAAATATTCCTGCGAACGGGACATATTTCAAGATAGCTGTTGAAGATGTAAATAGTTATGAGCATATAAATAAAACGCCCGTATTGGGTGATGATAAGGCGGAATACAACAGCGGCGCGATCTATAAAGCGGCTGATAATACAGAAAACAATTATAATAGGCAGGTGCAATTCTACGTTGATGGTCCTACGGTCAGCGGAAATTCTGAGATCATCTTCGGGATAATAGTCGATAACCTTTACGCCCCGAATGCGCAGGCAGGTTTCAGGCTTGGAGATAATACAGCGGGACTTGGCGAGCTCAACGAGAGCAATTCAGTTACAGTGACCGAGCAAAATAAATATGATCCGACAGCGCTTGACAATTTGTCGGATACGCAAACTATAGACTAATAGGGAATACTGCATCAAAACGGCAGTCTGAGGAGACTAACATAAAAGGAGGAATGCACATCATGGTGAAATATGACACTCCAAATATAGAGATAACTTATTTTGATGAGCTTATAGGCATGACCAATACTGCCATGGTCTCTGATCCAACAAGGACCGCAGCTCAGAATATGAATGAGGCCGCATTTATGCAGAACGGTCCTATAAATGCGGCGGCGGCAAGGACTGTGAGAGTGCAGACCATTCTGCAGTTCAACACGGAATAATTGACACAGGGAGAACAGTAAACGGATATGATCACCTAAAAAGGCTGAGATCTGCCACATAGCATGGATCTCAGCCTTTTCATCCATTTATTACAGCCTTATTTTAATCACGTCATATGATCGAGTGACCTTGCAATTTTATTATTCTTTTCCGTTCCAGCAGTATGTGCAGAGCTTGCATGGATCTATCTCGACCGAGTCTATCAGATCGTCAAGTCTGGTATACGCCAGAGTTGTGAAATGCAGCTTCTCACCGATCGTTTTGACCATTTTCTTGTATTCCTTGCTTTCGGGATCGGCATATTTCTGAAGCGTCTCCTCATCCGGCTCTCCGCCTTCAAGCTCCTTTATAACGCGGCGCGTTATCAGCTCCATCTCGGATTTCGATCTCGAGAAATTAAGGTATTTGCAGCCATAGAGAAGGGGAGGACAGCCTGTCCTTATGTGGACCTCCTTAGCGCCGCTCTCGTAGAGAAACTCGGTGGTCTCCCTGAGCTGTGTGCCGCGGACGATGGAATCGTCGATAAGCAGAAGTTTCTTGTCCTTTATCAAATCGTGTATCGGTATAAGCTTCATCTTCGCTATAAGATCTCTCTTGCTCTGATGCGTGGGCATGAACGAGCGCGGCCATGTCGGAGTGTATTTTACGAACGGACGCGAGAATTTTATTCCCGACGCGTTTGCGTAGCCCACCGCATGGGCGATGCCCGAATCAGGAACGCCCGCGACGTTGTCGGGAGCGATGTCCCCGAGCTCTTCCTTGTCACGCTCCGCAAGATGCTTGCCGCAGTTGTAGCGCATCCTCTCGACGCTTATTCCTTCATATGAGGATGACGGGTAGCCGTAGTAGACCCATAGGAACGTGCATATCTTCATATCCTTGCCGGGTGTGACCAGCGTCTTGACGCCGTCAGGTGTCATCACAGCGATCTCGCCGGGCCCCAGCTCACGGTTATCTGTATAGCCGAGGTTCAGATATGCAAAGCTTTCAAAGCTTGCGCAGTAGCCTTCATCCTTCTTTCCTGTGCAGATAGGAGTTCTTCCGTGCTTATCGCGCACAAGGTATATTCCTTTCGGAGTGAGTATCATCATACTCATCGAGCCGTCAATTATCTCCTGCGCGTAACGGATGCCTTCGATAAAGTTTTCCTTACGGTTTATTATCGCCGCAACTAGCTCCGTCTGGTTTATGTCTCCGCCCTGCATCTCAAAGAAATGCGTGTGCTCCTTTATTATATCGTTTACGATCTCGTCGGAATTGTTTATCTTGCCGACGGTCGTGATGGCAAACGTGCCGTGGTGCGAGCGAACGAGTATAGGCTGAGCCTCAAAATCGGAGATACATCCGATGCCCAGCTCTCCGTGCATCGAGTTCGATTCGCTTGTGAACTTTGTCCTGAACGGAGCGTTCTCGATGTTGTGTATTGCCTTGTCAAAGCCGTTCTCGCTGCTGTATACCGCCATGCCGGCGCGGCGCGTGCCGAGATGCGAATGGTAGTCAGTGCCAAAAAACAGATCGAAAACACAGTCTCCCTTTAATGCTGTACCGAAAAAACCGCCCATATTTTTCTTCCTTTCACGTATCTTAGAATTAATTGCAACAGTATTTTATCATAAACCTTCATCAGTTTCAATAGGCTAATTCGACAAATTATCCCCGGATTTTTCGGTATCAGCCGTGTCGCTGTCCGGCGGAGATATCTGAGCTTCAAGCTGTCCCGATTCCTCCGCGATCTTCATCTCACGGTGCTCCGTCGCCTCACGGACGAGCGTGTAGAGCGCGGAAGCGGTGGGTACGCCTATAAGCATTCCCAGGGGACCGCCGATGGATCCGCCGACAGTTACGGCGGCAAGCACCCACATAGCAGGAAGTCTTATGGACGCTCCAACGACCTTCGGGTAAATAAGATTTCCCTCTATCTGCTGCAAAACGAGCAGGAATATGACAAAGATCACGGTCTTTATGGGATCTACAGCAAGTATCATAAACGCGCCTACTATCGTTCCTATGAACGCGCCTATTACCGGTATCAGCGCTGTGACTCCGACAAGCGCGCTTATCATAGGCACATACGGGAGCCTCAGGATCATCATCCCGACAGCGCAGAGCGAGCCCAGTATCAGTGCCTCGGTCGTCTGTGCGGTTATGAAGTTTTTGAATGTTTCACAGAACACCGAAGCCACATGCTGCGAATAGCGGGAAATCCTCGAAGGAAGCCACGCATTCATCAGTCTTCGCGCCTGCGACTGGAGCTTTTCCTTATGGAAAAGCGAGTATATCGAGAACACCGTTCCCACAACGAAATTGAGAAGCCCGCCCGCGACCGAACCGACGGTGCCGAGCGCGGTGTTCATAAAATCGCCGCTGTAGGTTCTTAAGATAGAGTTGATCGCGTCTCTTGCCGAGTTCCAGTCAATATCAAAGAAGTTGGCGAGATAATCCCCGAACGGAAGATCCTCAAGCGGCATGCTCGATTCGAGTGTTGCCAGTTTGTCGATCAGGTCCAGGAGCATATTAGCCAAAAGCGGAACGGCATTTATAAGCTCCGGTATTACCAGCGCCGCTACGAGCATGAATATACCGAAGACAAGAAGCTCCGCAAGGATTATCGCAAGCGGTCTTTTCAGCTTCAGAAGTCTTGGCTTATTTGTCTTTGTAAAGAGCCGCTTTTCTATCGAGCTCATCGGAACGTTTATTATGACTGCTATTATAACGCCGACTATAAGCGGCATAAACAGGCCTATTATGTTCGATATTACCGACAGTATCACGTCAAGATTGCTTGCCGCGATGAATATGAGTATACAGGCAGCGGCTATGCCTATTATCCATTTTGTAAGGCGTTTTATCCTGCGATCGGATCTTTTTGGTTCCATCGTATCAGCTCCTTTATATTTTATCGGTCATGCCGCGCCCTGCGCGCCGCGCTTCTTTATCCGCTTATAGATACAGTAAAACAGCGCGGAGCCGGCGGAAAGCGCCGCTGTCAGTATCACTGAGCAGAAGAATGCCGGAGAGGCCGGATCGGATATGCTTCCGCCGATGATCGTAGCAGCGATCACGCCGGGCGCCGCCCCAAGCATACTTGCGGCGATGTATTTGCCGTAAGGTATACCCGACGCGCCGAGATACATGCTTACGATGTCAAGCGGCAGTGAATTTACGATCCTAAGAAAGAATGCGATGAAGAAATCGTTGTCGTCCTGCCATTTCATCACCGTTTCGAGCTTCGGATATTTTAAACGCAGCTCCGATACGAGTCCGTGCCCCGAAAAGCGTCCGAAAGCGTAGGAGACCGTAAGGCTCAGCGCCATTCCCATAAGGCTTACGGCTGCCGCGGTCACAGGATCAAAAATATATCCGCTTACCGCGCACAGCACAAGAATGGGAAATACAATGGAGATACTTTTTAGAGCAAACAGGAGCAGCAGCACGCCTGCCGCAAGCAGCGGGCTGCTCGGTGTATACGAAAGCAGAGCCTCAGCCGAAAACTCATTGCCGGAGAAATAATAGACTGCTATAAGCGCGAGACATACCGCAAACGGGAGAAGTCTCAGAGCTGTCATAAGCTTCTTGTTCTTGAAAAAATTCATATACAGATATTCACTTTCCTTATTAAAAATTTACGCCGGAGCGCCTTTTCGGGCAGAAAAGCCCCATGATCTCAATTATATCATACGTTAAGAAAAAATACAATATATTTTAAAAATTCTTTACAATAATAAAAGCATAAGGCGTCTGAACTGAAGGGGGAAATAAAAAACGCCCTGTTCACAATATGAGAACAAGGCGCATACGGACACAGCCGTATCATATTTTCATTATGTATCAGCGCAGGAAACCCAAAGATCTTACGATCGGAGGTTCTTTTGCCTTTCCGCCGCAGACATAGAAAAAACAGATGATCTTTACTACCCACAGGATCACCATGCAAATTACACAGGCTATAGGAACTATGAATGTTACGAGCAGTACACTTCCTATTATGGCTAATAGTATGTTCAGTACCGTGAATTTGAGTGCCTGACGGACATGGAATGCCGCATATGCGGAACGGTTACTGCCGAGCAGAGCGATTATTATCCCGATCGTCCCCGTGAGATAGCACAGCATTGCCAATACCTTATTGTCGGAAATATCCTTCGCATCAAATTCTGCCGTATGGTCATAAGGCGGCGTATACGCGTAACCTCCCATAGGCTGCTGATACGGCGGCTGCTGACGGTACGACTGCTGTTGCTGCTGTTCCTGTTGATTTTGCTCCTGCTCCTGCTGCTCCAGCCGTGTGCCGCAAGCTGTGCAAAACAGCGAATCGTCCTGCATCTGTGCGCCGCAGTTAGGACATGTTTTCATTTTATCCCCACCTTTCGTTTCTTACGGTGTCATAAAGACGCCTTTTTGTGTGTATTATCCATGATAGGCCGTATATCACGGACACGATAATTATATCACGCATCCGCATGAGTGTCAACACATATTTGTCTGAGCACCATGTCTTTTGAATGAGTGAATTTTTGAAGCGTCTGTGCAAGCTCGCGCTGCCTCGACCTCCCTCCAGATCCGCATTGCGGATTTGGGCAAGGGGGTCGAAACGCCTTAGCGTTTCGGGGGGTTCAAGTGCCGTATTAAGCTGAAGCGGCATAGAGCACAATCACAACGCGGTTCAGCGTGCAGCTCACACTGTGCAGCATAGTGTAAGGCGGCGCTCGGACCCCCTCAACACCTTCGGTGTTTGGCGTCGCTTCACTTTGCCGACCCCTTTGCCCGAATTTATTCGCGCGCAGCGCGATAAATTCGGAGGGGGTCAAGGAGTATCACTGAGGCTCACATTGACTGTGAATAGTAACAAAATATTATTATTTCGCTTCCTTCTTTTCTTTTTCTTCAAGCATTTCTGCATACTCAAGCACTTTTTGTTTATTGGTATCGGAAAGTCCAACATATATACGAACGATTTCAAATACACTGTTGAGAGGGACAGATTGAACCGAATGATCATTAGGGCGTTCCAAGAGGTAATCTACGGTCACATTGAAATAATCCGCTATTTTAATTATAGATGAAATATCGGGTACGCTGACCCCTCGCTCATATGCACTGTATGTTTGACGCTTTATGTTCAGCATCTCAGCCATATCATCCTGCGTTACGCCCTTTGCTGCTCTAAGTTTTTTTAATATTTCCGATAGCATAAAATCCACCCCTTAAAGTTATACATTATTTACATTATAGCAAAAATAATTCATGTTTTCAATGATAGCAAACAATTATTGCGGAAGTTAAAACAAAGCAAATATTTTTTGCGAAAGCTATTGACACAGCAATGAGTATTTGCCACAATAAACCCAATAAGCAAATATTAATTGCCAAACATATAAGGAGGGCTTACAATGAATTTTATAGAAGAACTATATTACGGAAATATTGATCCTAACCGGAAGAAGTTTGATAAAAATACACAAATTGCAGAGGCTTTAAAGCTGTTTTGCGAGAACGAAAGCAGGCTGAACGAAGTTTTGACAGGGGATGACCTGAGACTATTTCATGACATGGTCAATGCCGGTGATGAAATAACGGCTTGTACAGGTGTGGAAAATTTTAAGATAGGATTTATACTTGGTGTTCGTATAATGATCGATTGCTTTAAGTCAGATGAAAATATGATATTTAAGGACATTTGAATCAGAAACTAATTAAATAAAAAGTATTGAATTTTTTTTGTTTTTATTGTATTATATTTATATGAAAGGGGATGATCCTATGGCTGCGGAATATTTGCGTGTATGGGATGATTTTTGCTGTGAGTATTCGATGAGAAGAAAGGGATGGTGCATGAACAAGATGCACTATCACCGCTCATACGAGCTTTTCATCATGACCTCAGGTGAGACCGAGCTCATGAACGAGGATCACATTATCAGCATGAAAAAAGGCGATGTGGCTCTTTTCAGAAAAAATGTCCTGCACAAAAACAACGGCGGATCCGCTCACGGGCGTTATGCGGTGAATTTTTCGGATAACTTTCTCTCCGAGCATTTTATGCCTAATGTCATACCCGAGATGCTCCGCTGCTTTGACCGCGAGAAGATAAGCATATCGAAGGAGTATTTCGAGTATGCCGCCGCGCTTCTCAAGCGAATGAGAGAACCCGGAGGCGAATACGCGTATCTTGCGGCGCTGCTGACAGCGCTCGGGGATATAGCGGAACGAAGCGGCAACGCGGGAACGGGCGCGGTTAAGCGCGGCAATGTCGATCCCATACTTGAATACATCAATAAGTATTACGGCACGATCGAGAATATAGACGAGATAGCCGATTTTGTGCATATGTCAAAGTCGTATCTTTGCCAGAAATTCAAGCGCGAGACCTCAATGACCGTTTCGGAATACTTAAACAGCGTACGTATAAAAAACGCCTGCGCCATGCTTGCCGACGGTTTCAGCGTCAGCGACACGGCTCTGCGCTGCGGCTACAGCACATCCTCATATTTCTGCAAGATGTTCAAGAGCATAGTGAGCATGACACCGAGCGAATACAGGCGCTATGACGAGGACATGCGCAATATCTGACTTACGTATCATATTGCGGAAAGATATGTGATAAAACATAGAATATGAAAAAGAAAAAACGGAGGTAACGGTACGAATGAAAAACGTAAAGGTATATAAGATATCCAATGGAGAGAATTCGACGCTTACAGGGATGAACGGCGGAGATATAGAGAGTCCCGACGGATCAATGATAGTTTATGCGGCAAAACCGGATCTTGACGATCCTCACACAGAGCTTTGGGTGTGCGACAGGGATCTTAAAGGGCACAGAAGGGTGTATACAGTGTCATGCATGAACCATAACGGTCCCTCCGCATCGTTTGTGGATAACGACACGATAGTGTTCAGAGATATGAAAGACGATATCCCGTCCTTTATACTTTACGATGTAGAACGGAACGAGGAAAAGTGCAGGATATACGGTAAGATGGGGCATCGTGTTTCGGGTGAGCTGTTTCCGTTCTCGGTCCGCGAGGGGCAGCTTGGGAAAAACGGCGCGTTTCCGAATATCGACAGGTGCGGCGTATATATGATAAACGTGAGGACAGGGGAGATCACTTTTCTGATAAGCGATGATGAGATGAACGATATAGCTCTGAGCCGCGGATACGGCATAAAGCCGAACACATGTGATGTGAGCCATCTGCAGCTGAGCCCAGACTGCTCCGCCGTAATGATGCGCATGGGCATACCGGACTGCCCGACCTTCGGGGCGCTCGGCTGCATGGACCTGGCGACAAGGAAAACGCATCTGATACCTGATAAGCCTGTGCATCAGCTCTGGTTCGACAATGACACGTATATGGCGACAAGACAGTTTGAGATCGACGGCAGGATCGATATGGCAACAAGCTACATTGCGAGGTTTTCGAAGGACGGCGAGGAGCTTGAGGT
Source organism: Candidatus Ornithomonoglobus merdipullorum (assembly GCA_018714695.1). Lineage (GTDB taxonomy): Bacteria > Bacillota > Clostridia > UBA1381 > UBA1381 > Ornithomonoglobus > Ornithomonoglobus merdipullorum. Next base: position 43,137 of record DVNB01000083.1, read on the forward strand.
CTTGGGCGGAATAGGGAATCATATAGACGGAAATGCCGACAGAACGCTTTTTGCGGGTGACCGCTGTTATCCCGGATACGCGACAAACGTGTACGTCTACGAGCGAGGGAACAAGACTCCCATTGCAGAAATAGAGATCGATGATCTGCCGGAGACAGTGTGGAAGAAGCAGGTACACCCAAACCCATCGTTTTCGGGCAACGGAAAAAGACTGTATTTCAACAGACCGGTTTCCAATGACAGGACAGAAGCGTCGTTTGTAAAGATAGATGAAGTGCATTAAATGCGGAATTAAAATAGTTAAAGCATGAAGAAAATAATAAATTTTGTAAAAACGGAAAGCGTGCTCACTATCTCGGTGCTGCTTGCGGCAGTGTCGTGCTTTGCCGTGCCGCCCGACTCGGAATATGCGGGGTATATAGATGTGAAGGTCATTTCGCTGCTGTTTTCGCTTATGGCGGTGATGGCGGGCTTTCAGAGCATGTTTGTGTTCCGAAGGATCGGCAGAGCGCTGCTTTCAAAAACAAAAAATACAGTTGAGCTTGCGGCGGTGCTCGTCATGCTCTGTTTTTTCTCGAGCATGTTCGTGACGAACGATGTGGCGCTGATCACTTTTGTGCCGTTTGCGGCGGAGCTTTTCATGATGTGCGGCAAGAGGAAGCAGCTGCTTGTGACCGTGGTACTCCAGACAATAGCGGCGAATCTCGGCAGTATGCTGATACCTCCGGGCAACCCGCAGAATCTGTATCTCTACTCCGTTTCCGGGATGAGCATGGCGGAATTTGTATCGGTGATGCTGCCGTTTTCGGCGCTTTCGTTCGCGCTCCTCTGCATATCGCTCATTTTCGTAAAAAAAGAGCCGACCGAGCTGCCGGAGCAGAAGGAGGTATATCCTGCTGTAAACCGTAAAAGGCTCATCATGTACATACTGCTTTTCGCTGTGTGTCTCTGCGCGGTATTAAAGCTTATACCGCACTATCTGTCGTTTGCGGCAGTGGCTGTGTGTCTTGCGCTGTTTGACAGACGGATATTTGCGCGCATCGATTACGGACTGCTTCTGACCTTTGCAGCACTCTTTGTACTTGTCGGGAATCTTGCGAGGATCCCGGCGGTATATGGGTTTGTCTCATCTCTTACGGAGTCTCATCCGTTTGCTGTATCCGTCGGCGCAAGTCAGGTCATAAGCAACGTACCCGCGGCGCTTCTGATAAGCGGATTCACGGAGAATTATACGGAGATACTGAAGGGCGTAAACATAGGAGGTCTCGGCACGCTCATCGCATCTATGGCAAGCCTTATATCCTATAAGCTTTACGTAAGAACGGAGGGCGCTGAAAAGGGGAGATATATGGCGGTTTTCACACTGCTGAATGTGGTGTTTCTTGCGGCGCTGTGTGTGTTGAATATGATATTACACTAAGTAATTGCAAAACGCGGCAGCGCTTTGTAATTACTTCCCTATACTGGGGTGCTCGAGGGTAATACCCTCGAATTGGATCAATTTCTGACGACATGCGCGTCAGAAATTGGGGTTAAAAAAGTTTCAACGAACAGTTTTATCCTATCGGATGGAACTTTTTTAACCTACCTATGCTTGATGGATTGCGAAACGAATGTTTCGCAATCACCTAATGATATTGTATTGATTTGGAGATGATATTAATGGAGCTGTCAAGGCTTTATGCAATAACCGACAGAAAACTTATACAGTCCTCGCTCGGCGAGGACATAGCCGCCGCGGTAAAAGGCGGCGCGGGGCTGATACAGCTGCGTGAAAAAAATGTGACAGAGGATGAATATATCGCTTATGCAAGGGAGGCGCTTGCGGTCTGCCGCAGTCTCGGCGCAAGACTGATAATAAACGACAGTGTAGCCGTGTGCGCCGCTGCCGGCGCCGACGGCGTGCATCTTGGGCAGGGTGATACAGATCCGAAGGAGGCTCGGCGGATCCTTGGCGGCAATGCGATAATCGGCGTTACGGCGAAGACTGTAGAGCAGGCGCAGAGGGCAGAGACGGACGGCGCCGACTACCTCGGCAGCGGAGCCGTATTCGGAACATCGACAAAGGCGGACGCTGTGAAAATGGATATCGAAACGCTGAGAGAGATCGTATCATCTGTAAGCATACCGGTCTACGCTATAGGCGGGATAAATGCGGAAAACATATCGCAGCTCAGGGGCAGCGGCATATATGGAGCGGCTGTCGTGTCGGGGATATTCAAGGGCGATATAGAAAAAAATGCGGCGCGGCTCAAGGAGGAGGTCGAGCTTCTGTGAAAACATTTTTGAGTATCGCAGGCTCCGATCCGAGCGGCGGCGCCGGCGTGCAGGCGGATATAAAGACGGCATCTGCGTTTGGACTTTATGCCATGGGGGCTGTGACCGCGCTGACCATTCAGAATACCACCGGAGTGAAGGACATGATCCCCGCGGGCGCAGATGCGGTATACCGCCAGGCGGAGGCGGTGTTTGAGGACATATTCCCGGACTGCGTAAAGATAGGGATGTGCGCCGATGCTGATACGGTATCAGCCATAGCCGATCTGCTGAAGCGTTTCAGACCGCGTAATGTCGTGCTCGACACAATACTGCTCTCAACGAGCGGGCACGAGCTGTTGAGCCGTGAAGGCGCTGAGATAATGAAGGAACGGCTGTTTTCTATGGCTGACATAATAACGCCGAACGTTCCGGAGGCGGAGTATATAACAGGAGAGAAAATAGAAACGAGAGCCGACATGGAGCGTGCCGCGGCGGCGCTTTATGAAAAATACGGCTGCGGCGTGCTAATAAAAGGCGGACACCTGGGCGGCTGCGATGTGTTCTATGACGGTACCTTGTCGGTATTTGAGCATAAGCTGACGGACAGCAAAAACACACACGGCACCGGCTGTGCGCTGTCATCTGCCGCAGCATGCCTATTGGCACTCGGGAAAACGAAAAGCGAGGCAGCTTTGGGAGCCGCGCGGTACGTGGTAGGGGCAATAGAAGCGGGGCTTGATCTCGGCAAAGGAAACGGCCCGCTCGATCTGTTTTACGGGAGGAGAAAACAATATGGATAGATACAAAAAGATCGCCGTACCTATAATGCTCGCCGCATTGGCGGCGGCGCTGATATTTGGCGGCTGGAGACATTTTAGGCAGGGTATCTACATTGCAGACAGGTTTTTCTATAGAATAGATGAAAATCTGTACAGAAGCAATGAGGATAATAGGATAAGCCGCAGTGAGGCGGACGGTGTTATACGCTTTGACTGTGTTTTTGAAGGCGAGAATTCAAGCGCTCTGCTTGAGCGGAGCGGGGATAATATAACACTTACATATGATGACGGTACGGCTGTAAGCGGCGTCTGGAAGAATGACAGACTCTTGGATGGAGAAGGGATACCGGCAGCATATTCGGAGGGAATATCTGTTACATTCAATGATGAACGGATGTCTATAGGAAAGGGAGCGCTCAGTGATGCTCTATGCCGGATAGAATTCGGTGACACGGAGGTAAGGGGATATTGGGGCTTGCCTGTCATAGGCGTACTTATATATGCACTCGGCGTGTTTGGATTCCTTTTCCCTGATAAGACGCACTTTTTCTTGCGCGGATGGGCGTACCGGGTTCCCGAGCTTTCCGAAGAAGGGGCAGCCGCGCAGCGGATAGGAGGCATTGTGCTTATGATCTTGGGAGTGCTTGCAATAACGATGCCGTTTTTGTGAAGATTTTAAAGGAGTGGCAGCATATGAAAAAATATATTGGCTATATACCTGCAGTTATTTTAACTGCGGCGTATATGATCTTCAGCCGGGGCACAGTCATGCCAGTTATTATCGTGGGACTTCTGCTGATCTGGGCCTCGGCATTTTTATTACATAAGGGATTCTTTTGGGGCGGTGCTTTCGGAACGCTTTCTGCGGTTGGGCTGATCTGTACGGGAATAAAATACACCGCTGCGGCTGAGCTGCTGATAGGGATCGCTTTGGCCGTATTTTACGTAATATGCGGTATTTTTCTACGAAAGAAAGGGGATCCCGTAAAAACACCAAATTCCGAAGCCCTGAAAATGCTGGTCAGGGTAGTACTTACAATAGCGGTTATACCGATAAGTATGTATGCAGCCATTGTATCTGCAATGTTTTTGATGTGGAATCAAATAAATCATGTATTGGCATACATCGGGATGATAGCGCTCCCGTCATTGGCTTTGGTATTATCGAACAGGTCTCTGATTACAAAAACAAATCAAACTCCATAGGATTCTCATTCAGATTCTATGTTGAAGGCATAATAAAGAACCCTGATATCAAAATGATCGCGGTAGACGGAGCTGAACCGACGGCTGAAAATATAAGAAACGGAAGCTATCCGATCGTAACACCTATATATGCCGTAACATATGCAGAAAACACAAACGAAAACACAGACAGGCTGCTTGAATGGATATTGTCCGAGGAGGGACAGTATATCATAGAAAAAACGGGATATGTCGGGATTCGGAGATAGGCGATAATATGGTGAAAGATGAAGATAAGTATAGATTGACATGATATTTTTCGTTGCAATCTTAGGATAATTATGTTATAATTGTCTTAGATAATAAGATACTGTATGCTAAAGGATGTGAGATGATGTGCGATAAATTATTGTTAAATGAGCTTATTTCAAAACTGACGGCATATGCAAAAGAGCTTTTTGGCGACAAGCTTAGGCATGTTATTCTGTACGGTTCCTATGCCAGAGGTGACTATGATGAAGAATCTGATATTGACGTAATGATAATGGCGGATCTGTCGCCGGAAGAATTGAGTCGCTACAGATGGGAGCTCAGTTGTTTCTGTGCAGATTTAAATGTAGAAAACGGAGTTTTTATAACTACAAAGCTGCAAAGTTCAGAAACCTTTGAACGCTGGAAGACCGTTTTGCCATTCTATAAAAATGTTTTGAAAGATGGGATAATATATGCGTGATGGTGCAAAATATGATCTTGCAATATATCGTTTGGAAAAGGCGGGTATTTGCTTAAAAGATGCTGTGTTATTGTTACAGAACAATAGATTCATGGCGGCTGCCAATAGAGCATATTATGCCATATTTCATAGTGCACGGTCTGTGCTTGCATTGAATGGTGAAGACAGAAAACGTCATTCAGGAGTAATATCATATTTTCAAGAGCATTATATAAAAACGGGTATTATTGAAAAAACATATTCATATATTCTACAAAATGCTTTTGAAATACGTCAAGAATCGGATTATGAAGATTTTTATGTTCTATCTAAACAAGACGCGGAGCAGCAAGTGGCAAATGCCGAAAAATTTTTGACAAGAATAAAAGAATATATATGCTGCTACAACGATAATCAATAGGATCTGGCATAGAATTATGAAGCGTATCGGGGTGCAAAAGGGCGATCGTTGTTTCGATTGCCCTTTTGCAATACATATGCTAAACTCTATCAGAAGGAGAGATAAAACATGGATCAGAAGATCATCAGCTTAAGGGAGAGACCGGAATTAAAGGAGCAGGCTGCTGCTTGGTTCCATGAAAAATGGGGTGTTCCTTTAAAAGAATACCGCGACAGCATGGATGCGTGCTTAAATGGAGGCGGCGCAGTTCCGCAGTGGTATATGGTTATGGAAAATTCCCGTATCATTTGCGGCATGGGTGTTATAGAAAATGATTTTCATAACAGAAAGGATCTTTCGCCGAATGTATGCGCTGTCTATACAGAGAAAGACCGCCGAGGCAGAGGCATCGCGGGCGCGCTTCTCGATCATGTTTGCAAAGATATGAGCTCAATGGGTATCGATACATTGTATCTTCTGACTGATCACACCTCATTTTATGAGAGATACGGATGGGAATTCCTCTGTCCCGTTCAGGGTGGCGGTGAGACCGAAATGTCGAGAATGTATATCCACAGAGCACGGCAGAAAGGGAGATAAACATGAAGCATATACTTGTGACAGAGGACGACAGGGCGTTAAACGACGGAATAAGGCTGTCCTTGAGCGGAGCGGATTATTCCGTATCTCAGGCATTTTGCATTGAGGATGCGCGGGCGGCAGGAAAGACGGACCTTGTCATACTTGACATAAATCTGCCGGACGGCAGCGGCATTGATCTTTGCCGTGAGATAAAGGAGAAATACGGAACGCCGGTGATATTCTTGACGGTGAACGATCTTGAATCGGATATTGTCACAGGTCTTGAAAGCGGCGGAGACGATTACATAACAAAACCGTTCTCACTGGCAGTGCTCCGCGCGAGAGTAAACGCTGTGCTGCGCAGGAATGAACCCGGAGTGAAAAGCGGCGGGATAGAGCTTGATTTTGAAAATATGCGCTTTTACAAAAACGGCAGGGAGCTTGAACTGAGCAAAACGGAGCAGCGGCTTTTAAGGCTGCTCTCGAAGAATCCTGGTGTTACGATGCAGCGGGAGCGCCTTATAGACCGGATATGGTCTGACGGCGCCGAATTTGTAGACTCGAATGCGCTGTCTGTGGCTGTAAAAAGGCTGCGCGACAAGATCGAAGACGATCCACAGAAGCCGGAGCTGATAAAGACGGTCTACGGTATAGGATACGTTTGGAACGGAAAGTGACTGATATGGAACTGATTTGTATTTTTATAGCCGCGGCATCGCTGATGTATGCAGTTTTTACCAAGATGAAAACTGCAGGCACGATAGGCAGGCTCGACGCAATGACGGAAAGCGCCGTAAACAGGACTTTAAAAGAGACGGAATTTGACGAGAGCAGGCTTTCACGTCTGGAATCACGGCTTTATCGGTTTTTGAAGGAAAATACGCTTTCCGAACAAACTATGGCAAATGACCGTGAAAAAATAAAATCACTTATAGGCGATATTTCGCATCAGACCAAAACACCTGTGGCAAATATCACGCTTTATTCCGAGCTGCTCTGCGAGCGGGAGGACATGAGCCGTGATGCTCACCTGCTTGCCGAGCAAGTGCACAGCCAATCGGAAAAGCTTACATTTCTCATAAACTCGCTTGTTAAGACCTCGCGGCTTGAAAGCGGCATAATAACGCTTTTACCCGAACGGAACAATCTTAAGGAGCTTGCTGAAACGGTCGCGGAGGCATGCGGAGCGGCGGCAGAGGAAAAGAGAACGGAGCTTATATGCTGTGCGGATGCGGATGTTTACGCGGTCTTCGATATGAAGTGGACGGCAGAGGCGGTGCTGAATATCGCCGATAATGCCGTAAAGTATACCCCGCCGGGCGGAACGATAGTCATATCATATATGGAATACGAAAGCTTCTCGGCGATATCCGTGACTGATAACGGAGAGGGGATAGACGAGGAGGAGAGCGCAAAAATATTCGGCAGATTCTTCCGCGGCAGACATCATTCGGATATACCAGGTGCGGGAATAGGTCTGTATATTGCGAGAGACATAGTCTCGCGTGAGGGCGGGTATATACGGCTGAGATCAAAGCCGGGCGAGGGCTCGGAGTTCACAGTGTTTCTGCCGAAACGATAAATCTTTCAAAACCGTAAGATTTCGGAAAGACTCTCGAAAGAGCGATATTGTATAATGAAATAAACAAATCGAAAGGAGAGGGTCTTATGGACATACTAAAAACAAAGGATCTGAAAAAATACTACGGCAGCGGTGACAATGTTGTAAAAGCGCTTGACGGTATCGATCTCACGGTCGCCGAAGGTGAATTTGCGGCTATAGTCGGAACATCCGGAAGCGGCAAATCGACATTGCTGCATATGCTAGGCGGGCTTGACAGACCGACCTCCGGCAGTGTAACGGTGGACGGTCACGACATGTTCAGTCTGCGTGACGACGAGCTTACGATCTTTAGGCGCCGGAATATAGGCTTTGTGTTCCAGAGCTATAATCTCATACCGACACTGAGTGTATACGAGAATATAGTAATGCCGATAGAGCTTGACGGGAACAGGGCTGACGATTCGTATATAGGCGAGATCGTGCGCACCCTTGGGCTTGAGGAACGGTTAGACAGCTTCCCGAATCAGCTTTCGGGCGGACAGCAGCAGCGCGTGGCTATCGCGCGTGCTCTTGCGGCAAAGCCCGCGATAATACTTGCGGATGAACCGACAGGCAACCTTGACAGCAGGACAAGCCTTGATGTGATAGGACTTCTGAGAGTGACGAGCGAAAAATTTGCTCAGACTATAGTGATGATAACCCACAATGAGGAGATCGCTCAGACTGCGGACAGGATAGTCCGTATAGAGGACGGAAGGATCGCAGGTGAGAGCCATGTATAAGGTGAACAGCAAAAAGGCGATAAACCGTCTCACGAGAGGAGCCCTCAGCGGAAACAAGACGAGAAACATAATAGCCGTGGCTGCTATAGCTCTTACAGCAATGCTGTTTACGGCGCTTTTTACAGTGGGCAGCGGTATGATCGAAAATATACAGCGTCAGACGATGCGTCAGGCGGGAGGCGACGGGATGGCTGTGCTCAAATACATCACCGATGAGCAGTATGAGGCTGTCAGGGATCACGAGCTTATAGACGAGATATCATATAACAGGCTGATGTGCAGCAGTGTAAATGATCCGGAGCTGATAAAACGGCGCGGTGAGCTTTATTATATGGACGATACCGCGATAAAGCTCGGTTTCTGTGAGCCTGTCGAGGGGCATAAGCCGACAGCTGAAAATGAAATAATGATGGACACCACAACGATAAGGCTACTTGGGATAGAGCAGCGTATAGGCGAGCCTGTTACGCTCAGCATCACGGTACACGGTGAAGATATCACGCGTGAATTTGTGCTTTCCGGCTGGTGGGAGGCTGATCCGGTGTTCAATGCATCTATAATGATAACGTCGCGGGCATACATGGAGGCACATGCAGACGAGCTGCAGAACACATTCGGAGAAAATGGCGACATGACCGGTACGATAAACAGCTATATAATGTTCAAAAATTCGTTCGGTCTGCAGGAAAAGCTTGAGCGCGTAATAACCGAGAGCGGTTATTCAATGGACGAAAACGCTCAGAACTATATAGCATGCAATGTCAACTGGTCGTATCTTTCCACAAACTTTGATCTTTCACCCGGCATCATCGCCGCGGCTCTGGCGGGGATACTGGTAGTTGTATTTACCGGGTATCTTATAATCTACAATGTGTTCCAGATATCCGTTATAAAAGACATACGCTTTTACGGACTGCTTAAAACGATAGGCACGACAGGCAGACAGATAAAAAAGCTCATACGCCGCCAGGCTGCGGTGCTTGCGGTCATTGGAGTTCCGATAGGGCTGATACTCGGCTATCTTATCGGCAAGCAGCTCGTTCCGCTCATAATGGAGCAGAGCGCGTATGCGGCATCGGATTATACTACCTCGGCAAACCCGGTGATATTTATAGGCAGCGCGGTATTTGCAGTTGTTACGGTATTTATCGGCACGAACAAGCCGGGGCGGATAGCGGCTAAGGTGTCGCCGGTGGAAGCTGTGCGCTATACGGAGACTGCGGATGGGAAACATAAAAGACGCTCTGCGCGCAAAGGCGCGGGCATATTGCGTATGGCTGCGGCGAATCTCGGCAGGAACAAAAAGTCTACGGTGCCGGTGATAGTATCGCTTTCTTTGAGCCTTGTGCTTTTCAATACCGTCTACACGTTCAGCCTCGGCTTTGATATGGATAAATTCCTTTCAAAGTTTGTAGACAGCGACTTTCTCATAGCTTATGCTTCGTACTTCAGCTATATATATTCCGGAACAGACACGGCTCTTTCGGAAAGTATGATATCTGCGGTCAGCGAACAGCCCGGATTTACCGAGGGCGGCAGGATATACGCAAATGTGCGTGACGCGGAATATTTTTCGGTAAAAACCGATGATCCCGAGGAAAGCGACTGTGTTGTGTACGGGCTTGACGATTTCCCGCTTGGAGAGCTTGAGATAATCGAGGGAGAGCTTGATCCGGAAAAGCTCAAAAGCGGAAAATATATAATAGAGGGCGTAAGACTTGACGACAACAACCGTCCCATTTGGGAAAGTGCGAAATATGAGATAGGCGATAAGGTGACACTCTCAAACCATAGAGGGAGCGGCGGGACAGCGTCACAAAACGAATACAGCGAATATGAGTATGAGGTCATGGCGAAGGCTGCGATCCACTACTATACCAACTCATGCGGAGTTTGGTATTCGAATTCATTCTATCTGCCGAGTGAGGTGTATTTTACTATGGTCGATGAGCCGGCAGTCATGAATTACTGGTTCGATGTTGAGGACGGCGGGGAGAACGCGATGGAGTCGTTCCTCAAAAGCTATACGGAGACCATTGAGCCGATGATGAGCTACAGCTCTAAAGCGACAAGAGCATCGCAGTTTGAAGGGATGCGGAACATGATCCTTGTCGTAGGCGGCTCGCTGAGCGTGGTCATAGGTCTTATAGGAGTGCTGAACTTTGTAAATTCGGTCATGACGAGCATAATATCGCGGCGCAGAGAGTTTGCAGTATTAAGCGCCGTTGGGATGACTGTAAAGCAGCAGCGGCGGATGCTCATACTCGAAAGCTTGTTCTGCGCAATGGCGGCTGCGGCTTCGGGAACGGTGCTTGCCGCCGGCTTTTCGGCGCTCGCGGCGGGAACTATAGCGGAAAGCCTGTGGTTCTTCACATATAAATTCACGCTCGTACCGGTGCTTGCGTCTATACCTGTGCTGGCTGCGGTGAGCGTGATTCTGCCGGTGATCGTATTCTCAAGGATAGGGAAGCAGAGCGTGGTGGATCGCCTTCGTGAAAACGAGGGCTGAACGATATGATGCGGAGGAATGGATATGAAGATACGCGTAATGGACAACGTGTTCAAGGATGATATGCGGCTCTACATGGAGCATATATGGGTAGACCATCATGTGTGTCCGGCGGAGCGCAAATATATCGCGCTCGCGTATATAGCATACGGAAGCGGAACGGTGATAATAGGGAACGAGAGATTCGATGCATCTGCAAAGGATATCTTTGTCGTGCTGCCCGGAATAAAAGCCGAATTTATCTCCAGAAACATGTCAGCGGAAAATTACGATCTGGAGATCCATTATATCTTCTTTGAAAAGGAATTTCTCCGAGGCGAATGGGAGCGATACGGCGATGAGTTTTCAGATCTCGAACGCTTTTTTGACGGTACGGGGCAATATCATATAAAAGCCGCCGACAACGAAATGTCGGAGATCAGAAACTATATCGTCAGAATGACCAACGAATACTATGAGGATGCGCCGGGGAGGGAGAGCGCGCTTTTTGGACAGCTCCTCTCCCTTCTGCCCATCGTTTTCAGACGTTACAATGTGAAAGAAGAGCGGCTTTTCAGCAGGAACATGCTCGTTGACCAGACGATAAGGCAGATAAGGCATACCATATATTCCAATCCCAAGCCGGGCGAGATCGCCGCGCACAGATTTGTTACGACCGATCATCTCGGCACCGATACCGGGTTCGACGAAGCGGACCTCACGGCGCTGAAAAAAGGCGCCGGAACCCAGATCGGCAGCGATTTCACCGATACCGCAGCGAGGACATTGTCGTTTGATGTGGAAGCGGGACACACATACTCGATCCACACATATAACAGCGCATCATATATTACAGAAATGTATTATGAGTCCGAGGGCATCACGCCTCAGCCGACAGATACGCCAAGCGAGCAGCCGAGTGACGCTCCGACGGATACACCAAGCGAACAGCCGAGCGCGGAGCCGACAGACACACCGAGTGAGTAGCCGACAGCGGACCCGACGGATGCGCCGACCGGACAGCCTACGGCGGAACCTGCCGACACATATCCGGTCACACTCGGAGCGTATTAAATATATCTTGCATTCAAGCCTTTAATATGATATAATATGCTTAAGGAAATCACATATGAAAGGCGGCGATCAAATGGACAACGAAACAAGAGAAATGTTCAATACTTTGTTTGAGATGATAAAAGACATGCAAAACGACATGAAAGACATGCAAAACGACATGAAAGACATGCAAAACAAAGTTGACGGTCTAAGCTCCGAAGTCCACGACCTACGCGGACTGATCGAGAACGAGACTAATAAGAATATCAAAATCATTGCTGAGGCGCATGAATTGCAGGTTGACAAACTCAACGATATTCAAAAAACCGTTGAAAATGTGCGTGCAAGACAAAATCTGACGGAAATTAGGCTTAACATCATCGAAGCCGATATTAAAATGCTCAAACGTGCATAACTTAGAAAGATGTGGGATGACACAGCTAAGCATCACATATGAGGGACTGTATGACGCAGTCCCTATTTATTTGCCGGCACTGAAAAAGTGTCCCAAAAATCAACATATTTCCGCATAGTTATGCGGTTTATATATAAATATTTATAAAATAATACAAAATCGTTCAAATTCTCTTGACAAATCGGCTCACAGATATTATACTATATTAATGAGTGTTTAGTGTAATTACCTAATAATGATGCCGACATGACATGGAGATGATCAAAAGCATATCCGGTATTACACCGCGCCGTACAACGGCGCGGCGCTGCTTTTTCGGGAAAACAAGCCCTTTACCGGCATCGATAATCTTAAATCGTAAAGGAGCTGCAATAATGCAATTAACAGGTGCACAGATCGTTATTGAATGTATGAAGGAACAGGGCGTGGATACGATATTCGGGTATCCGGGCGGTGCGATCTTGAATATTTATGATGAGCTTTATAAGCATTCGGATGAGATACGCCATATACTCGTCTCGCACGAGCAGGGCGCGTCGCACGCGGCTGACGGATATGCCCGCGCCGCTGGAAAGACGGGCGTATGCTTTGCGACATCGGGACCTGGTTCCACGAATCTCGTTACGGGTATCGCGACGGCGAACATTGACTCCATACCGGTCGTTGCGATAACATGCAACGTCGGTACTCCGCTTCTCGGAAAGGACAGCTTTCAGGAGGTCGCCATTTCCGAGGTGGTAAAGCCGATCACAAAGGCAAGCTTTATCGTTATGGACGTAAACGAGCTTGCGGACACTATAAGAAAGGCGTTTTCGATAGCAGAGAGCGGCAGAAAGGGACCGGTCCTCATAGACATCCCCAAGGACGTTACGGCTGCTAAGGCTGAATACGAGGCGAAGGCTCCCGTAAAGCCGGAGCCTGTAACGGATACGATAGACGACGCCGCGATAGCAAGAGTCGCGGAGCTTATAAAGAATTCGAAAAAGCCGTATGTGTTCTGCGGCGGCGGTGTGGTATCGTCGGGTGCGTCAGAGGAGCTGAGAGAGCTTGTTAACAAGATAGACGCGCCGGTATGTGACACGCTCATGGGCAAGGGCGCGTTCCCCGGGACCGACCCGCACTATACCGGCATGCTCGGTATGCACGGGACGAAGACATCGAATTTCGGCGTTTCAAGCTGTGATCTTCTGCTTGCCGTAGGCGTGAGATTTTCTGACAGAGTTTACGGCAACGCCAAAAACTTTGCGAAGGATGCCAAGATAGTCCATATTGAGATAGACGAGAAAGAGGTCAATAAGAATATTGAGACCGACGAGCATATAATAGGCGATGCCAAGGAGATCTTAAAAAGGCTCAGCGCGCTTATCGGTACATATGAGCATACCGAATGGCGAAACGAGCTTAAAGAGAAGTCAGAAAGATTTCCGCTCCGTTACAGAACGGACGTGCTTTCCGGCGGCGGCGCGATAACAGAGATATACCGTCAGACAAAGGGACAGGCTCTTATCACCACAGAAGTCGGACAGCACCAGATGTGGGCGGCTCAGTTCTACTATTACAGTGAGCCGAGGCAGTTCATAACCTCGGGCGGACTGGGAACGATGGGCTACGGCTTGGGCGCTGCGATAGGCGCGAAGACGGCAAGACCGGATAAGACAGTCGTAAACATAGCCGGTGACGGCGGATTCAGGATGAACATGAACGAGATAATCACATCAGTGCGGAACAATATACCGATAATCGAGGTCATCATCGACAACCGCGTTCTCGGCATGGTCCGCCAGTGGCAGACGCTTTTCTACGGCGGCAGATACTCGCACACCGTGCTTGAGGACCGGACCGATTACGTAAAGCTTGCCGAGTCGATGGGCGCCATAGGTCTGAGGGCTGAAACTCCCGAGGAGTTCAGAGACGCGTTTGCAAAGGCGCTGAAAGCCGACAGGACTGTAGTTATCGACTGCCGCATCGATAAGGATGAGAACGTGTATCCTATGGTCGCGCCCGGAGATGCGATCTCACAGGCGTTCGACGCGGAGGATATGCAGAATATGTAAGAATGCAGGGGAATGGCTTCATTCCCCGTTTTTTATACATGAAAGGGAAATGATATGATCAGAATTTCAAACATCAAGTACCCGATAGAGATGCCGGAGGAAAACATAATTGAGTTTGCGGTGCGGAAATACAGGATAAACGGTATTACCGACGTGCGTATAGTCAAAAAATCTATCGACGCGCGGAAGAAGGATGATATACACTATGTGTATACTCTGGATATAAGCGCGCAGGGCGAAAAAAAGCTTTTAAAGAGGCTGAAAAACGCATCAGAACCGAAATATGAGAGCTACGTTTTCCCGGATGGCAGACTGCCCGAAAAGCCTGTGGTCGTGGTCGGTTTCGGTCCGGCGGGCATGATGTGCTCGTATATGCTCGCAAAGAACGGATGCAAGGTCATAGTGCTTGAGCGCGGCAAAGCTGTGGATGAAAGGATGAAAGACGTTGCGGCGATGCGCGAAAGCGGCATACTCGATCCCGAATCGAACGTTCAGTTCGGCGAGGGCGGCGCGGGGACGTTTTCCGACGGAAAGCTCACCACAGGCACGAACGACAGGCGCATCGGCTGTGTTCTCGAGGAGTTCGCGGCACACGGTGCGCCGGGGGATATACTATATAAGGCAAAGCCGCATGTGGGGACGGATAAGCTCGTGGGAATGGTGAAGTCGTTCCGGAAGAGTATAGAGAAAAGCGGGGGAGAGGTCAGGTTTTCATCAAGGCTTGACGGCATCAAGACCGAAAACGGCCGCGCTGCGGGCGCTGTCGTGCACTGCGGCGGCGAAACGTATACGATAGAGACGGATCACATAGTGCTTGCCGCAGGTCACAGCGCAAGGGACACATTTTTGATGCTGAAAGAGCTTGGAGTGAAGATGGAGCGCAAGGTGTTCGCTGTAGGCGCGAGGATAGAGCACAGGCAGGAGGACATAAGCCGCAGCCAGTACGGTGAAATGTATAAAATGCTTCCGGCAGCAGATTATAAACTGTCGGTCAGAACTCCGACCGGCAGGAGCGCATACACCTTTTGTATGTGTCCGGGCGGAACGGTAGTCGCGTCGGCATCCGAGCCGGGCGGAGTTGTTACGAACGGCATGAGCGAATACGCCCGCGACGGCGAAAACGCGAACAGCGCGCTGCTCGTGAATGTTATGCCGGAGGATATACCGGGTGATGACGTGCTCGGCGGGATAGAGTTCCAGAGGAAGATAGAGAGAAGGGCATGCGATATTGCGGGGGGATATTTCGCGCCTGCGCAGACGGTGGGCGATTTTCTTCATGGTAACGGCGCGGAGCCAACCGTTGAGCCAACCTACAGACCGGGTGTGAGATTTTGCAGCCTTGACGATATTCTCCCGCCTTTCGTGACGGAAACGATGCGCGAGGCGCTGCCGCTTCTAGATAAAAAGCTCCACGGCTTCGCGGCAGACGGAGCTGTGCTCACCGCGCCCGAAACACGGTCCTCGTCGCCGGTGAGGATACTGCGCGACGAAACGGGGCAGGCGAGTATAAAAGGGCTTTACCCATGCGGTGAGGGCGCAGGCTATGCCGGAGGCATAATGACGGCGGCTGTGGACGGGATAAAGACTGCGGAGAAGATCGTACTGGAAAACAGAAAATAATGAAAAGCAGGGCTATTTTAGCGATAGGATGGAAAAAACACGAAAAAGGAGAGAGAGATTATCCGGAGTCTTTAAAAACTAATATAAAACAGAATTTTAAGGAGAGATGAATATGAAGAAAAGAATTATTTCACTTATACTGTGCGGATGTATGTTTGCAAGCATGCCGGCAGTATGGGCAGCGGATGAGGATGCAACAAGAGGAGAAGTTGCCGAAATGCTTTTGCAGGCGGCTGATGACTATAATCCCGGAGTGGAAAAAACGGACATCATCAAAGGCTATGAGGACGGAGAGCTGCATGAGGATCGGTATGTCACCCGTGCCGAGGCGTTGGTGATGCTAAAGCGCGCTTTTGGTGATCTGCCCGAGCCGACTGGACACAATGCAAGAGTTGCCATACCGGCTGAGAGTTTCACCGACGTTCCCGAATGGGCGAAGACGGAGCTTGACGATGTGTTTGATGCGGGGATCGTAGCGGGAACTTCTGAGGGGATATTTTCACCCGACGAAAACGTGACGACAGAGCAGATGGAGCTTTTCATTGAGCGCGTATATTCGCTTTTTGGAACAAATCTGAAAGACGATTTTTATGCCGCGGTGAATAAGGACACGTTAAACAGCCTCGTTATCCAGCCCGGACGTGTGATAAGCGGTACATTATATGACCTGCAGGATAAGAGCGCCGCTGCTGTCGATGAGATCATTCAGGAGCTTGTAAACGGTGAGTATGAAAAAGGCACAAAGGAGCAGAAGATAGCCGACTTTTATAAAAATGTAGCCGATATGGATTCGAGAAATGAGATCGGCGCAGCCCCGCTCATGCCTTATATGGAGCTTATAGACACCGCGGAGACTATAGATGATCTTATTGAGATACAGAGCAGATTGGTCGATGAATTATATATCTATCAGTACATGGGTTTCGGCTTGACGATCGACATGAAGGACAGCACAAAATACACGCTTGTGTTTTCACCGATCGCCATCAATCTTCCTAAGGATACGTATCAAAACGGGACCGAGCAGCAAATAGAGAGCTATCTTAATTATATGAAAACGCTGTTCGTACTTGGCGGTGAAACGGAAGAGGATGCCGATAGAATGGCAAACGCTTGTTTTGAGATGGAAAAGGACTTGTCCTCGTCCATGATGAACACCGAGGATTCCGGAAATGTGGACAAAATATATAATGTATTCACCATGCAGGAGATACGCGACATGTTCCCGAATGTGGATATGGACGCGGTGTTTGCCGACTCCGGCTTACAGCCGTCTGATGAGATAATCGTTGCCGATCTCGGATTTACCAAGGCGTTCTCCGATTATTTCACGGATGAACATGTTGACACCTTGAAGGCATGGGCAAAGCTTACGGTACTTCTCAGCTGGGGTGGTGCGTTCAATCAGGAGTTTATTGACGCAAGCAACACATTTAATCAGGAGTTTATGGGTGTATCCGGCAGCTACACGCCGGAGGAACGCGCAGCGCTCACGGTACAGAACACCATGCCCGATTATATCGGTGAGCTGTATGCCGAGAGGTATTTTTCGGAGCAGGCAAAGCAGGATGTTGAACAGATGGTGCGCGATATTATAGAGGTGTACCGCACACGCATACAAAACCTTGACTGGATGAGCGACACGACAAAGGAGCGTGCGATAAATAAGCTTGACACCATGGGCGTCAAGATAGGCTATCCGGATGAATTTGAGTCTGCCATAGACAATGCGGAGATATTATCCGCTGAGGAGGGCGGAAGCTATTTCACAAATATGCTCTCTATCACAGCAGCGCAGAAGAAGGAGAATATCGAGCTGCAGGGAAAGCCGGTTGATAAATCGGAATGGCTTATGTATCCATTCACCGTAAATGCCTGCTACAGTCCGCAGCAGAACGACATCACATTCCCGGCGGCGATATTACAGGCGCCGATGTATGATGTGAACGCGTCTTATGAGCAGAACCTCGGCGGCATAGGATATATAATTGCCCATGAGATAACCCACGCCTTTGACAACAACGGCGCAAAATTTGACGAGAACGGCAACGCCGCCGATTGGTGGACCGAAGAGGACTATGCTGCATTCCAGCAGCTTTGCCGGGAGATGATAGATTTTTATGATGGCAAGGAAGGTGTTCCCGGTATACCGATGAACGGTACGCTGACCTTGAGCGAAAACGTAGCGGATCAGGGCGCAGTGGCATGTATTACAGAGATCACAGCCGGACTTGAAGATCCCGACTTTGAAACTCTTTATACGAGCATGGCGAACAGCTGGGCGGCGACAGCCAGCCGTGAATATTGTCAGTATGCGGCGCAGGCGGATGTGCACAGCACCGAAAAGCTGCGTGTCAATCGAGTAGTCGTCAACTGCGACGAGTTTTACGAGACATTTGATATTAAAGAGGGTGACGGCATGTGGGTCGCACCCGAGGATCGTGTACAAATCTGGTAATGTGTAAAAAACGAACGGGCGCCCATGCGCCCAGTTCGTTTGCTCTGGATTTAGAACCCACAATCATATTTTCCATTATTACACAAAGCAAGCCGCCCGCACATCAGACACCGGCGCAGACGGCTGTTTGATTTTTATACACCTTTTTTATACAGCACAAATGAATACACCGTAGGCAGGAAACATGCTATAAGCGCAAGCGCAAATACCGTTACCGCGGCATATCCTCCGAAAAATGCTGCCAGTATCATAAATAATCCGGCTATAACAAACATTTTTCCGCCGAACCGATGTGTCCTTTCCCAGTTTTCCTCGCTGTTCAGCGTCCATGGCAGCTTTATTCCCATTGTATAATTCTGTCTGCACTTAGGGAGATAGTTTCCCATCAGGACAAACAGTACACCTATCAGGATCGGGATGAATCTTACAAGATTAAGAGAATTGTCAAGCGCATACGATATTGTTATGCACTGCACAACTACACTTAAAATCGGTATTATCCATCGTGTTATTGCCTTGAGCCTACCGTCCATCCCTCGTTTTTTTGGATCGGTCTCAAGCAGACAGATACATAAAACGAACATAGCTGTCATGAATGCCGGTATCCCGAACAGCGCAAATTCGCGGCTGCTGTAATCGTCCGGCTGAAAATTATAGTCAAAATGTGTTGCCATCTGCTCCGGCATACGTCTGTAAAATACCGCGCCTATCACAAACGGCAGAAGACATACGGCAAATGGTATAAGAAAGCTTCTGCTTTTAAATATGTTCTTCATAAAGATCACTCCGTTCTGCCGCATATCGCGGCAATTTTTTTTGCTGAAACGCGTCACTGGTATGCAAATTACAGCCGGTTCTACTGCGCAGTTTATTTCTGACCGTTCTGAAATTGCGCAAACCACATCATGATATCCTCAAAGACAGACGTATTCAGCTTGTAAAATATAAAGTTCTTTTCCTTTTCCTCGGTAATAAGTCCGGCTTTTTTTAATATAGATAAGTGGTACGACACCGTAGCATTTGTCATATCAAAACACGAGGCTATCTCGCCCGCAGATTTTTTTCCGCTGCGCAGCATAAGAAGTATCTCACGCCTTACCCCGTCGGACAAAGCCTTGAATGTCTCCTGAAAGCCCATCGGCAATGCTCCTTTCACAATCTATTTAGAAAATTTTCTAAATAGATTATAGCACGAGGTGTATCAGTTGTCAATATATTTTATAAAAAATTTATGATGCGCTGTTTGAGGACGAAATTGTTATTAAAAGCGTGTGGTAATCGATTATATATTGAATTGTTAATGTAAAGACAAAGAGTATATCACATAATTACGCGAATGATCATTGAAAAATATTGATTTTTGTGTTAATTTATGATATAATGACATATGTTCTGATTTTTTTTGCTTAAGCCGTGCAAAACCGGGGAGAATTCAGTGTTTTGCGGACGGCTGCAAAAATTTAAAACACGGAGGGAAATTTTTTATGGATTCAAACCAAATCAAAGTATTGATCGCCATGAGTATCTATATGGCGGCAGTGATCTGCATAGGCTTAGCCTTTGCAAAACGCGCAAGTCAGAGTTCAGAGAACTATTTTCTCGGCGGGCGCTCGCTCGGACCTTGGGTCACGGCGATGAGCGCAGAAGCGTCGGATATGAGCGGCTGGCTGCTTATGGGTCTGCCAGGAGTGGCATATTGGTGCGGCATTGCGGACGCGGCATGGACAGCTATAGGTCTTGCTGTCGGCACATATATAAACTGGCTCATCGTTTCAAAACGTCTGCGCCGGTACAGCATTAAAGCCGATAACTCTGTCACTCTGCCGGAATTCTTTTCAAACCGCTACCATGAGAACAAAAAGGTTATTATGACGATCTCGGCGGTCTTTATACTGATATTCTTTACAGTTTACGCCGCAAGCTGCCTTGTTACCTGCGGAAAGCTGTTCTCAACGCTGTTTGGTGCGCCATACATACCGATGATGATCTTGGGCGCACTGTTTGTGCTTGTTTACACAATCCTCGGCGGTTTTCTGGCGGAAAGCGCCTCGGATTTTATGCAGGCGATAGTTATGTTTGTCGCGCTGATCTGTATCGTTGTTGTAGGAACGGTCTCAGCCGGGGGTATCTCTTCAGTAATCGAAAACGTAAAGGATATACCCGGATTCCTTGAAATGTTCGGAATGGCAGCTCCTGTGACCGAAGGCGGAGTGCAGCAGGTGTCAAACGGTGTTCCGCTGTTTGGCGCGCCCGAATCGTACAGCTTTATAAACATATGCTCAACACTTGCATGGGGACTGGGTTATTTCGGTATGCCGCAAGTGCTTCTGAGATTTATGGCTATACGCAGCGAGCGCGAGCTCACAAGCTCACGCCGGATCGCTACCGTATGGGTAGTTATATCACTTTCGGTTGCTGTATTTATCGGTGTTGTCGGACGTTCTCTTTTCCCGACCGCTCTCACGACCAGCTCTGAGGCGGAGAACATCTTTATTATACTGTCCACAAATCTGCTGCCTGCGCTGCTGGCGGGATTTATTATGGCGGGAATACTTGCGGCGACCATCAGCTCATCGGATTCATACCTCTTGATCGCGGCGTCGGCGTTTTCAAAAAACCTTTTCCAAGGGCTGTTCAAAAAGGATGCAAGCGACAAGCAGGTCATGCTTGTATCGCGTATAACGCTGCTGCTTATTACTCTTGCGGCAATAGTTATCGCGCTTGATGAAAACAGTGTTATCTTTACGCTTGTATCATTCGCATGGGCAGGATTTGGCGCAACGTTCGGACCATTTGTGCTGTTTTCGCTTTTCTGGAAACGAATCAACCGCAACGGGGCGATCGCCGGAATGGTCGGCGGCGGCTTTATGGTATTTTTCTGGAACCTTGTTGTGCGTCCAATCGGAGGTGCGTTTGATATTTACGAATTGCTTCCTGCATTCATATTCTCTAGCCTTTGCATAATAGTTGTATCGCTATTGACTGCGCCGCCGTCCGATGCGATCAAACGCGAATTTGAAGAGGTTCGCGCAGGAAAATGATCCGGCGGCAAGCACGACCACAAATTTTTGAAATAAGGAAAGGCACAGTCGATCGGAAACGTCTGTGCCAGCTTGCGCACCCTTGCCCCCCTCTGAATCCGATGTGTCGGATTTGGGCAAGGGTGTCAAGGAGTAGTTTACCGTGGCTCACATTAACTGTGAATAGTAACGTAACAGTTCATGAAAATGTACTTTTTTTCAGCCCCCTATTGACAAACCGTTATAAGTGTGATACACTTATAACAGTGTTATATAACATTGTTACATCATGGAGGACAGCCGATGGAAGAAAACGAAAATACAACGCTTCGCGCCATTACCGAGGCGGCAAAGACTGAGTTTTCCGAAAAGGGCTTCCGCGGAGCATCTCTCAGGAATATCGTGAAAAAGGCGAATGTGACGACAGGCGCTTTTTACGGGTATTTCAAAAGCAAGGAGGAGCTCTTTGACGCGCTTGTGGGAGAGCAGGCGGAGCATATGATGAATACGTATATACGTGCTCAGGAAAGCTTCGCGGCTCTTACCCCCGAGGAGCAGCTTGCGGGCGTCGGGGGCGTCTCGGGAGAGTGTATGGACGAGATACTCGAATACATCTATCGCTATCCCGTTGAGACGAAGCTGATACTGTGCTGCTCGGAAGGGACAAAATACGAGAATTTTGTTCACGAGATGGTCGAGATCGAGGCTGAGGCAACGCACAAATTCAACAGTGTGCTGCAGGATCTAGGCATAGAGTCAAGACTGTTGAATCCCAAGCTTGAGCATATACTCATAAGCGGGATGTTTGCGGCGTATTTTGAGATGATAATACATGATATGCCGTATGACGAGGCGCGCGGATACCTGAAGGAGCTAAGAACGTTTTACACTGCGGGATGGCAGAGCATAATGGGCTTTTAAAGCCCGTTTTTATCGGCTATGGGTTAGCATAAACTAATCAACAAAAGGAGGGCTTAACTTGAAAAAGAAAAGTGATCTGTCAAGGCTCATGCAGTATGCCGGGGGACACAGATACCTTACATATTCCTCGTGGATACTGTCGGTCCTGAGCGCGCTTCTGGCGCTCGTGCCGTTTGTATATATATGGATGATAATACGAGAGGTATTAAATGCCGCTCCCGACTACGGGAGCGCGCAGGGACTGACGTTTTACGGCTGGATGGCGGTCGCCTTTGCGGTGCTGTCGGTGATCGTGTACATCTCGGCGCTCATGTGCTCGCACATCTCGGCGTTTCGCGTGTCGGCAAATATGCGGCGTGACTGTATGCGGCATATCGTAAAGCTGCCGATAGGCACGGTCGAGAGCATCGGCAGCGGCAAGCTGCGCAAGATCGTGACCGATTCGAGTGCGGCGACCGAGACGTATCTCGCGCACCGGCTCCCGGATAAGGCGGGAGCGATTGCCACGCCAATAGGGCTTCTGGCGCTGCTTCTGATATTCGACTGGCGGCTCGGGCTTCTGAGCCTTATCCCCGTGATCCTCGGCTTTCTCATCATGACAAAGATGACCGGCTCGAGGATGGAGGCGAAGATGAAGGAGTACCAGGACGCGCTTGCCGATATGTCAAACGAGGCGGTGGAATACGTGCGCGGCGTTCCTGTCGTAAAGACGTTCGGTCAGACGGTATTTTCATTCAAGCGGTTCAAGGGCTCGATCGACCGCTATGAGAAATGGGTAATAGCGTACACAAAAGATCTCAGGATGCCGATGATGATCTATACCACGGCGATAAACGCTGTATTTGCGTTCCTGATAGCGGGCGGGATAATATTCACGCGCGGGGGCGTCACAAACGAGCTGCTGCTGAATCTTTTGTTCTATGTGATAATAACGCCCGTGATATCCACGACGCTTACGAAGATCATGTTCATGAGCGAGGATTCGATGATAGTGGCGGACGCGATAAAGCGTGTTGACAGCGTGCTTGACGCCGCGCCGCTTTCGGAGACGGGAGCGCCTAAAACACCGCGTGACAATTCGGTGCGGCTCAGGAACGTGAGCTACAGCTACGACGGCATAAAGGACGCGCTGCATAATGTGTCGCTTTATATAAAGCCGGGCGAGACGGCGGCGTTTGTGGGACCCTCGGGCGGCGGAAAATCGACGCTTGCAAGCCTCATATCACGGTTCTTCGATCCCGTGAGCGGCAGCGTTGAGATTGGCGGCACGGACATACGGGATATCAGGAAGGAAGAGCTTATGGATATGGTCTCGTTCGTGTTCCAGGACAGCAGGCTGATAAAGACATCGATCCTTGAAAACGTGAGGATGGCAAAGCCCGGCGCGTCAAGGGAGGAGGTTATGCAGGCACTTCTGGCGGCGCAGTGCGGCGACATCATAGAAAAGCTGCCGAACGGGATAGATACCGTGATAGGCGCAAAGGGCGTGTATCTGTCGGGCGGCGAGCAGCAGAGGATAGCGATAGCGAGAGCAATGCTAAAAAACGCGCCGATACTGATACTTGACGAGGCGACCGCGTTTGCCGATCCCGATAACGAGGTACTGGTCCAGAGGGCGTTTACGGAGATGGCGAAAAACAGAACGGTTATCATGATAGCGCACAGGCTTACGACCGTGCGGAATGCCGACAGGATCTACGTCCTGAAGGACGGGGAAATAGAGGAGAGCGGCAGCCATGGCGAGCTTGTAGAAAAGGGCGGGCTTTACAGCCGCATGTGGAACGATTATCAGACTTCGGTCAACTGGAAGGTAGGTGCAAAAAATGCTTAAAAGGATACAAAGACGGTTCGCCCTATCGGAGCAGGGCGCGAAGGATCTTATAAAGGGGTGCATAGCATGCGCGGTGCAGAACATCTCGTTTATGGCTCCGGTGGGACTGCTGTATTACTTTGTATGCGATATGCTTGAGGGCGGCGTGAGCGGCTCGCAGGCCGCAGTGTATACAGCGGGCTGTGTCGTATGCCTGCTGTTCATATTCGGCGCCGCTTGGTTCCAGTACAACGGAACGTATCTTGCGACATACGTTGAAAGCGGCGTGCGGCGGATCTCGCTTGCGGAAAAGCTCAGGAAGATCCCGCTCTCGTTTTTCGGAAAAAAGGATCTTGCCGATCTTACGAATTCCATAATGAGCGACTGCGCGACGCTTGAGACTGCGTTTTCACACTACGTTCCCGCGCTTTTCGGCTCGATAATATCAACGATCCTTATCGCGGTAGGACTTTTCACATTCGATTGGCGGATGGCTGCGGCGGCTGTATGGGTGCTGCCGATAGCGTTTGCAGTTGTGATCTTTTCGGCAAGGGTGCAGAATTATTTCGGCAGAAAGCAGATGAGCGCGAAGATCGACCTTGAGGAGGGCGTCCAGGAGTGCATCGAGACGCTGCGGGATCTGAGGTCAAACAATTCCGAGGACGATTATCTTGCCGGGCTCGATAAGAAGATAAGGGCTGTCGAGGTGCGGCATATAAAATCGGAGCTGGCGACGGCGCTGTTTGTGGTGAGCGCAAGTTTGATACTGCGTCTGGGTATAGCTACCGTCGCACTGGTCGGCTCTGTGCTGCTTGTAGGAGGTACTCTGGGCGTACCCACGTTTTTCATGTTCCTGCTCGTGGCGTCAAGGCTGTATGAGCCGCTTGAGGGCGCGCTTCAGAACCTCGCGGCTGTCATCTCGACGAATACGAATATAGAGAGGATGAACGAGATACTTGACCATCCCGTTCAGACCGGCGCGTATAAGGTCGGCAACCGCGGCTGCGATATAGAGTTCAAAAACGTTGCCTTTTCGTATAACAGCGGTGAGAAGGTTCTGAAAGACGTATCGTTTACGGCAAAGCAGGGCGAGGTGACTGCGCTCGTGGGGCCGTCGGGAGGCGGCAAAACGACTGTATCGAGACTTGCGGCGCGTTTCTGGGATATCGACAGCGGCAGGATAACGATAGGCGGCGCAGACGTTTCAAAGGTGGATCCGGAAACGCTCCTGTCGCTGTATTCGATAGTGTTCCAGGACGTCACGCTGTTCAACAACACGATAATGGAAAATATCCGCATCGGCAAAAAGGACGCGGCGGACGAGGAGGTCATCGCGGCGGCGAAGCTTGCAAACTGCGATGAGTTCGCGGAAAAGCTGCCGGCGGGGTATAACAGCATGATAGGCGAAAACGGCTGCGAGCTCTCTGGAGGCGAGCGGCAGCGGATCTCGATAGCGAGAGCGTTTCTGAAAAACGCCCCGGTGATACTGCTTGACGAGGCTACCGCATCGCTTGACGTGGAGAACGAAACGCTCATCCAGACGGCGCTCTCAAGGCTCATAAAGGATAAGACGGTGCTCGTAATAGCGCACAGGATGAGGACCGTGAGCGGCGCCGATAAGATAGTGGTGCTCGCGGACGGAGTTGTAAAGGAGCAGGGAACGCCGGCGGAGCTTATGGAAAAGCGCGGCATATTCCGACGCATGGTAGAGCTGCAGAAGGAGAGCGGCAGCTGGAGTCTGTGATACAGTTGCATTTTTGAAACATTTGCGGAATAACGCGGTTCTTGTCAGATCTTTTTTGTATAAATATGTACTTGCGATTTTTCCTCGTATATTGTATAATATATAGTTGTATCATAAAGCGGGGGGAGAAAAAACGCCCGTAGATTTTAAGGAGGAAGGATCATATATGTCATACAGTGAAATGACGACTGCGGAGCTTAACGGGCTCCGGGAGCAGCTTCTTGCGGCTTACGAGGAAAAGAAGGGACTTGGGCTGAACCTGAGCATGGCGCGCGGAAAGCCGTCAAAGGAACAGCTCGATCTGTCGATGCCGATGTTCAGCATCGTGAATGAAAACACGCCGATGGTCGGAGAGGACGGAATGGATTTCCGTAATTACGGTGTGCTTTCGGGCATCAAGGAGGCAAAGAGACTTTTCGCGCAGATACTTGAGGTGGAGCCGGAGAATATCGTTATCTACGGAAACGCGTCGCTCAATCTCATGTATGATACGGTAGCGCGCGCATTCGTGCGCGGCGTGCTCGGTTCAACACCGTGGTGCAAGCTCGATAAGGTGAAGTTCCTCTGCCCGGTACCGGGATATGACAGACACTTCACGATCTGTGAGTTCTTCGGTATCGAGATGATAAATGTGCCGATGGACGAGAACGGCCCGGATATGGATATGGTAGAAAAGCTTGTGAGCGAGGATCCGGCTGTAAAGGGTATCTGGTGTGTGCCGATGTATTCAAATCCGACAGGCATCACCTACAGTGACGAGGTAGTAAAACGTTTTGCAAACCTCAAGCCGGCGGCAGAGGATTTTAGGATCTACTGGGATAATGCATACTGCATCCATCACCTGTATGCCGACAAGCAGGCAAAGCTTTTGAACATCGTTGACGAGTGCCGCAAGGCAGGCAACGAGGATATGGTATATGAGTTCTGCTCGACCTCAAAGGTAACGTTCGCGGGCGCGGGCATCTCGGCACTTGCGGCATCGGAGAAAAACATAAAGTCGATCGTTGATATGATGAACGCGCAGATCATAAGCTTTGACAAGACAAATCAGCTCCGTCACGCGCTGTTCTTCCCGGATATGTATGCACTCAAGGCGCATATGATGAAGCATGCGGACATAATGCGTCCGAAGTTTGAGGGCGTGCTTGAAATGCTCGATAAAGAGCTGGGCGATGCAGGCGTTGCGTCATGGACACGTCCGCTCGGCGGTTATTTCATCAGCTTCGACGCGATGGAAGGCTGCGCGAAAAAGATCGTTTCAATGTGCAAGGATGCCGGCATAGTTATGACCGGTGCCGGGGCGGCTTATCCGTACGGCAAGGACCCGAAGGATTCGAATATCAGAATAGCTCCGTCATTCCCGTCAAAGGATGAGCTTATGCAGGCGTGCGAGATATTCGTGATCTGTGTAAAGATAGTAAGCATAGAAAAGATACTTGAAACGAGATAATGAAAGAAAGAGAATTTTTCCCTGACGGCACACCCGTTGACGAATGGTTTTACAGAACGGAAATATCGCGCCCCGAAATGCTCGGGACGCGGTACGTCATCACGGAGCACGGCGTTTCGGATGACGGAAGGATATACACGGAGGAGATACAGAGCCTGATCGATACTGCTGCGGAAAACGGCGGCGGTGTTATTGTGGTGCCGGAGGGAACGTATCTCACGGGCGCCCTGTTTTTCAAGCAGGGCGTTCATCTTTGTGTGGAAAAGGGCGGCGTCCTGAAGGGCAGCGACGATATTTCCGATTATCCGGTAAGGATGACGCGCATAGAAGGGGAGACCTGCCGGTATTTCACGGCGCTCATAAACGCGGAGGATGTTGACGGATTCACTCTGTGCGGTGAAGGGATGATAGACGGAAACGGGCTGAGGTCATGGAAAGCCTTTTGGCTGCGCAGGGAATGGAATCCCGACTGCACGAACAAGGATGAGCAGCGCCCAAGGCTCATTTACATAGCTAACAGCAAAAATGTAACGATAGCGGGACTGCGCCTTTGCAACTCGCATTTCTGGACTACGCATATATACAAATGCAGCCGTGTGCGGTATCTCGGCTGTGACATATACTCACCGGCGTCGCCCGTTCCGGCACCCAGCACCGATGCGATAGACATAGACGCGTGCACTGACGTGCTTATAAAGAACTGCCGCTTTGAGGTGAATGACGATGCGGTGGTCCTAAAGGGCGGAAAAGGTCCGTGGGCTGACACAATGCCGGAGAACGGTCCGAATGAACGGATCATAATAGAGGACTGTGATTACGGCTTTTGTCACGGATGTCTCACATGCGGCTCTGAGTGCGTGCATGCGAAAAATGTGATCATGAGAAGGATAAGGGTTAACGGAGCGTACAATCTGCTGTGGCTCAAGGCACGGCCCGACACTCCGCAAAGGTACGAGCATATCAGTGTGGAGGATGTGACAGGCAGAGCCGGCAGTTTCCTGAATGTGTACCGGTGGACGCAGTTTTACGATCTCAAGGGCAGGGAGGACACGCCGCTCACATATATAGACGGCATCACCATGAGCCGCTGCAAGGCAGAGTGTGTGCGGTTCATCGATGCTGAGCCGGATCCGGAGCGCGTCGCGCTCTCGAATATCGCGCTTAAGGAGCTGGATATAAAAGTAAAGGATTGCGATAGCGTCAGGCTCACACTTCCGGGCATAAGTGCGGAAAATGTGGATGTTGAGACGATATAAATAAACGGACACGGCGAGCGTAATGCTGCAGTGTCCGTTTTTCTTGTGATGCATAAAAAAATAAACCACCTGCTATGCAGGTGAGTTCCCAAACAGCTTTAGCTTTAAGTATAATAAACATTGTAATTAAAATATGCTAAAGTAAAATCATTTTATATAAAAATAAAATTTTAAAAATTAAAAGGTAATACGAATGAATGTGTATAGCTATTTTAATAGCTGCAGTGCGATTTATGCAAAAGTTATTATATTCAATGCGCTTGCAAGCGCATCCAGCAAAAGCCCCTTATAGGGGCAGAGCAAGCCGCCGGCTAAGCCGGCGGTCTTGACTGCTTATAAAAGCCGTTTGTGGTATTATGCCGTAGCTGTTATCTATGCGCCGACTGCACTATGGACCTCAGATCAGCCGCATACTGCGTGTCTGTCGTGTCAGCGTCTATATAGAGCCATATCATCACGTTGTCATTGGGTGATATGTAGAGCTCAAATGCATCTCCCGGCTCTATATCCTCGGAAAACACCTCATCCTTCACTTTCAGGAATTCTATACCGTTTATGTTCACAGTTTCAGTCATCTCCGCAAACTCAGCAGGATCTTCCTCAGAAAAGAATGCTTCATCCTCGGTGTTGGACATGATCATGAGCATAGAACCGGTGCTGAGAGCGCCTACGAACAGACCATCCGGTATTACGCGGCCGGCACTTTCGGCTGGTTTTACAAGTGGTCCCGGTACCGTAAATTTCAGTCCGCCCACAGTAAAATCCTTGGGCTCGGCATCGGGCTCAAGCAATTCTGTTTCCGAGATATCATGCGCGTCATCTCCGGGATCGGACAGCCTTAGGCTGTCAAGTATCATGTACATGCTTTCCTTTGCCTTTGCTTTGAAACTTTCAGGTAGCGATTCAAAATCATATTCATATGAATCAGTGCTCACAGTAAAAACATACAAATTACCGAAATCTTCAACATAGAATTCCAATTCGTATGATAATGGATATTCACCTTCATATGTAATGATGTCATATCCGTTATATGATACCTCTGTGAACTGAGGGATATCGATGTCTATACCTGCATATTCACTTGTAAATCTAACACGATCTATGATCTGTTCAAATGTTATATCCGCATATATTTTTGCTCTTACCTCTATCCCTTCGCCGTACTCATAGCCTGCCCATCCTCCGCGCCAATCATCATACGTATCCCAGCCGAGCGGGATATCAAACGAGATGCCAGGGCAGAAGCTTGTCATTTCCCACCTTGTACCGTCCTCGCTTATGTTTGAAACATCGTGCGCGCCGTCGGAAAATCCCACGGCAAAGCTGTCTATAACAGCGTTGAGCTGAGCGCGCGCTTCGGCTGTCGGATGTGAATATATCTCGCCCTGCACGATATATTTCCTGCCGTCGGCTCCGGTAAATACCTCTCTGCGCAGAAGATAGTCCTCAAGTCCGGTGGAGGAAGGCGATGTCGGATCTGCCGGGTCGATCCACGAACAAAGCCTATCCCGTACCTTATATCCACGATTGGTATGGGATCGCCGGAGTTCGTTTCAAGATCATTATAATATTCTGCGCCGGCCGCGGTGCCGAAAACAAGCGCGCCTGCGAGCAGCGCCGATGCTGTAAGTTTCTTCATGATAACACCTCCCAAAATCTATACTGTATATACACATGATACCATACAACAAGGCGAGTGTCAATAAGTATAATTGATAAATCTATTTGCTGAATTCACTAACCACAAAACGTACTAAAAAAACAGTTCCGAAAAATTCATTCAAATTTTTCGGAACTGTTTTTTTATTCGCACCAGAGCACCGGCTTGCCGAGTGCCAGGCTTTCCTTTACGTCTATGACCTTCTGGTTCGAGCTGCCCCGCCATGGAAGGTTCACATCCTTGAGCTCGTCAATGAACAGCCCGTCAACGAGCACATCCGTGTTTTTCATAAGCGGAAGATCCTTTACAGCAGCCCAGTCGTAGCCCGTGTATATCCAGACCGTCTTGTCCGGGAAGCTCGATTTCAGCCCGGCTATAAAATCCGTAAGCTCGGCTCTGTTCCTCGGAAGAAGGGGATCACCGCCCGAAAATGTTATCCCCGATATATACGGCTTTTTCAGCTCCTCGTATATCTCGTTTTTTGCCGCCTCGTCGAACGGCAGCCCGCCGTCCGGATCCCATGTCACGGGGTTCTGGCAGTTGGGGCAGTGGTGTTCACAGCCGGCGGTCCAGAGCACTACTCTGAGACCGTCGCCGTTTAGCATATCGTCTTTGGTTATGTTGTGGTAACGCATTACATGCTTTTCCTTTCGGCTATCTCGGCCATCTTCGCAGCGTTAAGACGTGTATCGCCTTTTACTCTCGAATAGGAAAGATAGCCGTTCATTCTTTCTATCTTTGTAAGGTTCTTTGAACCGCATACGGGGCATACATCCATCTCAAGCTCCTCGTGGCCGCAGTCGTCGCAGTAGGCGAGGGAGAGGTTCACGCCCTCGTAAAAGCCCATCTTCATCGCGCGTCTTACGAGCGTCTTTATAGCCTCCTTGTTGTAGGCGATCGGGTACTTTACGTACTGGATCTTGCCGCCGTTTGAGAGGTTCCAGAACCGTGCCTCCGAATCCTGCTTCTCGATCGGGGTTATGTCCTCGGTAACATGGCAGTGGAAGCTGTTCGAAACGTATTCTCTGTCCGAAACGTTCTCGATTATCCCGTACTTCTCGCGGAACTGTGTTACCTGGAGACCGCAGAGCGATTCGGCAGGCGTTCCGTAGATCGCGTAGAGGATATTGTCCTCCTTCTTGAACTGCGCGATCTTGTCGTTTATATGCTTGAGCACGTCAAGCGCAAAATTACCGTCCTCATAGAGCGATTTCTTGTTGTAGAGCTGCTGCAGCTCGTTGAATGCCGTTATTCCGAACGACGCTGTTGCCGATTTCAAAAGCGGCTTTATCTTGTCATGGATGCCCAGATGACCGCCGTAGAAGCCGCCCTCGCAGTATGCGAGCGGGTTCGTTGATGCGCGCATCTCGCCCAAGTAATCGTATGTTCTCTTGTGCAGCTGGCGTATCAGCTCGAGATAATAGTCGAGCACCTCATAGAAATCTCTTGACTCCTGTCTTGCCTTTGCGAGTATCATCGGCAGATGGAGCGAGATCGCGCCTATGTTGAAACGGCCCACGAATATCGGTGTGTCGTTCTCGTCCGCAGGCTCCATTCCGCCTCTCTCATACCACGGTGA
Organism: Candidatus Ornithomonoglobus merdipullorum; assembly: GCA_018714695.1. Classification (GTDB taxonomy): domain Bacteria; phylum Bacillota; class Clostridia; order UBA1381; family UBA1381; genus Ornithomonoglobus; species Ornithomonoglobus merdipullorum. The sequence goes on from DVNB01000083.1 coordinate 74,934, forward strand.
AAGGAACGCGCGGCAGCCCATCGGGGATACGATCTTTCCGTATTTCTTGTACATCGAGGGAACATAGCCCTCGCCGGTGAGGCTCAGCCAGTCGGGGTACATCGTTTTTGAGCTGCACTCTATTCCTGCCTCGAAAACGTCCTCAAGCTCGCCTCCGGGACCGTGAAGGTTCTCATCGTAAAGGAACACGAGCTTCGGGAACAGCACCGGCTTTTTAAAGCCCGGCTTGCCCTGACCGTTCATGCGCACTTTGAACATTATCTTCGTGCACATCTTCGCGAATCTGCCCGTTCCGGTACCGGCTGTAACGGTTATGAACGGGTAGTCGCCGCGGCTTGAGGAGACGGAGTTGAATTTGTACTCCCAGCCCTGGAAGCCCTGCTCGAAGTCGCGCTCTATATCCTTTATCGTGAGCTCTTCGGCTTTTTCTTCGTCGAGACCAAGCTCAAGATATTTCTCTTTGTATTTCTTATATGATTTTTCTGCGTAAGGCTCAAGTATCAGCTCCGCGGAAGGCACCGTAAAGCCGCCGTACTGCTGCGATGCGGCGCTCAGAACTATATCGCCTATTACGTCGAATGCTGTGTCGAGCGTTTTCGGCTCGTTATACCAGAGGTTGCCCATCTCAAAACCGCCCTTCAAAACGTTTGCAACGTCAAAAAGGCAGCAGTTCATCGTGTCGCGGCGCGCGGACATATCGTGGATGTAGATATAACCGTCGCGTATCGCCTGAAGCTCCTCGGTGGTCAGGAAAAACTTTTTGTAAAGCTCCTTGTTGAGCTGATTGAAGATAAGACTGCGCTTTGTGGAAACGAGCGCGCTGTCTGTATTGCTGTTTTCCTTGTCGCCTATGTACATTATTGACTGGCTCTTTTTGTAGACCTCGTCGAGCATCTGAACGAAGTCCTGCTTGTAGTTTCTGTAATCGCGGTAGCTCTTTGCGACCTTGGGATTCACCTTTTCGAGCGCTCCCTCAACGATGTTGTGCATTTCCGCTATCCTTATATCTTCCTTGCCCATGTCCTCAGCAGACTTCTGCACGAACTTGCATATGAAGCTGATCTCTTCATCGGTAAACTTCACGAGTACACGAAACGCTGATTTGTTGACGGCAACAACGACTTTTTCGACGTTGAAATCTTCCTTAGTACCGTCCTTTTTTATGACTTTCATACCTTTTCCACCTCTGAATAATTTTTACTATATACAATTTTCTGTCAAAATCTATCGTGTCGGACGCGAGAGGGTCGCCCTCGCCGTCATTTGCTGTAACGCCGGGCTTTATTGGCACAGCGTTGCAATAAACTGTATTTTGTGGCTGTCCGCTCGTGTTTCGCTTATCGCCACAATATCTTGTGCATTGTATTATACTACTTTGACTACCCACTTGTCAAGAGCTTTTTTCTATGTTTCAAAGATTACAGTTTTATTACACTGACGTTACTTTTTGTTTAAAAACAATTATACCACGCCTCACGCCTTCTGTCAACGCTTTTTATGGTACAATAATCCGACATGCCGTAAAAACGGCTCAAATGCTTGAAATTTACACGTCTAATACTTGGCTGTTATGCGGAAAATAAGACAGTCGGCAGCCGATGCCGGCGAGGGAAGGGGGAGCATCATATGGGGTGCATATTTTTTTCTGCGGCGCTGGCGGTGATCGATACCTTGAGATATGCTTTGCGCCGGAAGGTTAATTCTGCTGCAGCAAAAGCCGTATACCGTTACGGCGCCGATATGTGCGCCGCTGAGCGCGGAGTATATCGTGTACCGCCGGACGTTCCTGCGGGACGGGAAATGCCGGGAAAGGTCTGCGGAGGACTGCGGCGCGGATATGGCGCGTATCTTTCGGGTGGCGCAGTGGTAATGCTTTCACGGTCTTATTCATTGCTTGCGAGGGCGTCGGCAGCGCTTGAGTGCAAAATAGAGCAAAAAATGAAAAAGGCTGGCAGGGATAATATCCAATAATCGATTAATTCAAATTTTTCTTGCAAAACGCTTGATTTTTCGATAAAAAAATGGTATTATATATATGTGTATGCGGTGGCTTTGCTCCGCGCCTGAAAACAGGTGTGCCAAAGCCGGACAGGCAGGGGGTCATGGACGGAAAACATGATCTCTGCCGTTTATATGTCATATATAACCATATATAAGCAGAGGACATCAAAAGTGTCCGATGCAATAATTTTTCAGGAGGAACTATAAATGGCAAGAAAAATGAAAACCATGGATGGTAACAATGCCGCGGCGTATGCATCGTATGCGTTTACAGATGTTGCTGCCATCTACCCGATTACTCCGTCGTCAACCATGGCGGAAGTAACAGACGAATGGGCTGCCGCGGGCATGAAGAACATCTTCGGAAATACCGTAAAGGTTGTTGAGATGCAGTCCGAGGCGGGCGCAGCAGGCGCTGTTCACGGATCGCTTACCGCAGGCGCTCTCACGACAACGTATACCGCGTCGCAGGGTCTTCTTATTATGATCCCGAACATGTACAAGATCGCCGGCGAGCAGCTTCCGTGCGTATTCAACGTATCGGCTCGTTGTATCGCGTCGCACGCTCTTTCGATCTTCGGAGATCACAGTGACGTTATGGCATGCCGCCAGACAGGATTCGCAATGCTCGCATCGACAAATCCGCAGGAGGCAATGGATCTCGGAGCGGTTGCGCATCTTACAACTATCAAGAGCAGGATCCCGTTCCTTCACTTCTTTGACGGCTTCAGAACCTCACACGAGTACCAGAAGGTAGCTTGCTGGGATTTCGATGAGCTCAAAGAGATGGTAGACTGGGACGCTCTTAACGCATGGAGACATTCTTCATTGAATCCGGAGCATCCGGCACAGAGAGGTACGGCTCAGAACGGAGACGTATTCTTCCAGGCAAGAGAGGCGTCAAACGGCGCATACCTGAAGGTACCGGAGATCACTCAGCAGTACATGGATATGGTAAACGAGAGGATCGGCACGGATTACAAGCTGTTTAACTACTACGGCGCGCCCGACGCAGAGCAGGTAATAATCGCAATGGGCAGCGTCTGTGACACAATAAAGGAGACTGTAGACTACTTGAACGCGCAGGGTCAGAAGGTCGGTCTCGTAATCGTAAGACTTTACAGACCGTTCAGCGCTAAGCATCTTGTTGAGGCTATCCCGGAGACGGTTAAGAAGATCTCCGTTCTTGACAGAACAAAGGAGCCGGGCGCATTGGGTGAGCCTCTTTATCTTGATGTTGTTGCAGCTCTCAAGGAGTGCGGCAAGTTCGAGGATGCCGAGGTTTATGCAGGACGTTACGGACTCGCATCAAAGGATACAACTCCGGCATGCATCATAGCTGTATATAAGAACACAGAAAAGAAGCATTTCACGGTAGGTATCGAGGACGATGTAACAAACCTTTCGCTGCCGCTTGACGAGAATCCGGATACGACTCCTGAGGGTATCAAGAGCTGTAAGTTCTGGGGTCTCGGCGCAGACGGTACAGTAGGCGCAAACAAGAACTCAGTAAAGATCATCGGCGACCATACGGATATGAACGTACAGGCATATTTCGACTACGACTCAAAGAAGTCGGGCGGTCTCACATGTTCGCACCTCCGTTTCGGTCATGCTCCGATAACATCAACATATCTTATAAACAAGGCAGACTTCGTGGCATGTCACAAGGCTTCATACATCCGCCAGTACGACATGGTATCGGATATCAAGCCGGGCGGCGTATTCCTCCTGAACTGCTCATGGACAGGTGAGGAGCTTGACAAGCATCTTCCGGGTCAGGTAAAGAAGTACATCGCTGACAACAACATTCAGTTCTACACGATCGACGGTGTAAAGATCGGTCTTGAGATCGGTCTCGGAAACAGGATAAACACTGTTCTCCAGTCGGCATTCTTCAAGCTTGCTGACATCATCCCGACAGAGGATGCTATAAAGTACATGAAGGAAGCGGCTAAGAAGTCGTATTCAAAGAAGGGTGACGCAGTCGTTCAGATGAACTATGACGCTATCGATGCGGGTGCACAGCAGATCGTTAAGGTAGACGTTCCGGAGAGCTGGAAGGACTGCGAGTATGAGGATATCTCAACTCACTTCGAGGGTGACAGCGAGCTTATCGATTATGTAAACAACATTCTTGTTCCGATAAGTGAATTCGCAGGCTCGAAGCTTCCTGTTTCGGCATTCACAAAGTATCAGACAGGTGAGGTACCGCTCGGAAGCGCGGCATTTGAGAAGCGCGGTATCGCTGTAAAGGTTCCGACATGGAATCCTGAGACATGTATCCAGTGCGGACAGTGCTCGTATGTATGTCCACACGGTGTTATCCGTCCGGTAGTGCTCACAGAAGAGGAGCTCAAGAACGCACCGGAAGGCATCAAGTACACGAACGCTAAGATGCTTGACGGACTTTACTACACAATGGCTATATCGGTTCTTGACTGTACAGGATGCGGAAGCTGTGCTAACGTATGTCCCGGAAACAACAAGAACGACACTCTCGTTATGAACATGCTTGACGATCAGCTCGATCAGCAGAAGTATTTCGACTATGCGTCGGAGCTCGGCGAGAAGCAGGCAGTTCTGGACAAGTTCCCGCCGACAAAGGTAAAGGGTTCACAGTTCAAGAAGCCGTACCTCGAGTTCTCGGGCGCATGCGCAGGCTGCGGAGAGACACCGTACGCAAAGCTTGTAACACAGCTCTTCGGCGACAGAATGTTCATTGCGAACGCTACAGGATGTTCGTCGATCTGGGGCGCGTCATGTCCGTCGGCACCGTACACAACGAATGCCGAGGGTGAGGGTCCCGCATGGGCAAACTCGCTCTTCGAGGATAACGCTGAGTTCGGTCTCGGAATGTTCATCGCTCAGGAGACTCTGAGAAATCAGAACATCGAAAAGGCTGCAAAGGTAGCTGAGGAAAATCCGGACGTGAAGCCGGCATTCGATAAGTTCATGGAGACAAAGGAAGACGGTTTTGCAAACAAGGTAGCTACGGAAGAGCTTATAAAGGCTATCTCGAACATCACTTCGCAGGAGGCTAAGGATGTTCTTGCTGATAAAGAATACCTCTCAAAGAAGTCCTGCTGGATCTTCGGCGGTGACGGCTGGGCATACGATATCGGTTTCGGCGGTGTTGACCACGCGCTCGCATCGGGCAATGATGTAAACATCCTCGTATTCGATACCGAGGTATACTCAAACACAGGCGGTCAGTCGTCAAAGGCTACACCGACAGGAGCTATTGCTAAGTTCGCTGCCGCAGGTAAGGAAGTAAAGAAGAAGGATCTCGCTGCAATAGCAATGAGCTACGGTTATATCTACGTTGCACAGGTTGCAATGGGCTACAACCAGCAGCAGTGCCTGAACGCTATCCTTGAGGCAGAGAGCTACAACGGTCCGTCGCTCATCATCGCTTACGCTCCGTGTATAAACCACGGTATCAAGGGCGGTATGACGATCGCGCAGACCGAGGAAAAGAAGGCAGTAGAGTCAGGCTACTGGCACTGCTTCAGATACGATCCGAGACGTGCTGCAGAGGGCAAGAACCCGTTCCAGCTCGATTCGAAGAAGCCGACGAAGGAGTACAAGGACTTCCTTATGGGCGAAGTTCGTTACAACTCGCTTGCTCGTTCGAATCCGGAGAGAGCGGAGGAATTGTTCGATAAGGCTGTTAAGAACGCCGAGGACAAGTACGAGAAGCTCGTAAAGATGGCAGAAGAGAATTGACATCCGAATATATATCGGCGGCAGGCATGAAAATGCCTGCCGCTTTTTGCATATATACATGAAAAAAGCTATTGAATTTACGCAGGTAATGTGATAGAATATAATAAAGAAATTATTTTAAGGCAGGTGATATAATGGAAAATGAAGTAAAAGAAATGTTTAATGTCCTGTTAAATGAAATAAAAGGCTTAAAAACTGAGGTGAGCGAGCTCAAATCGGAGGTAGGCGAGCTCAAATCGGATATGGAGGACCTTAAGACACGCGTGGATCAAAACACGACCGAATTGCGCGAATTGAGGGCTATAGTCGAAACGGAATTAAGACACAATATTCAGGTGATCGCAGAAGGTCACGGATTTCAGACGGAAAAATATAACGATATTCAAAAAGTCGTTGAGCAGGTCCGCGCAAGGCAGGAATGGACAGAGATCAGATTAAGAATGATAGAATCGGATATCAAATCATTGAAAAGAGCATAGCTGAAAAGACGGCGGACCAGCCGTTCATCGTCAATCATGCACATGAGCTCCTCGGATCGCTTGTCATAATATACGCGCGCATCACCGCTTCCGGTCATATGTTTTATGAATTCGGCTGTGGATCTTTTTGCGTTCTCATATTCGCCTATTGTTTTATTGTTTTGCCATATTATCTGCTCCATTTTTCTGAACCAGTTGGTAAGCATTTTTGTATTGGAGGATTCGTCCAAGCAGTCCGTATATCCTACGACTCTGGAATAATCATCTCCGAACGGATCGTTCCATTTATTCTTTTTCTGCGACCACATTCTTGCCGCGCTCTGGTAGCTTATCACGGGCAACACTGAACTGTCGTCGCTTGCCATACGAGTCGCAGTCTTGCATATGTCGCGCGGTTCCACTGTTGTGCGGGAGCTTTTGGCGCTGTTTTTCCTTCTGACAAAATGAAATGGTGTATTATCGATTATTGCAGTGCAGTCAACGGTGATTGGAGTTGCATATCTGATGTTGTATGATCCGTCACCTATAGTGGAGCATACTCTGCGTATTTCATCATTGCTGAAGTTTACAGATTGGATATTATCTATTCCGGCAAGAAATCCTCCCAAAGCTACCGATATTGCTTCAAGCACGGAAGTTTTTCCTGTACTGTTGTCACCTATTATCAAATTGAACCCTTTTTGAAATCTCAGCTCCATATGTTCTATTTTTTTAAAATTATCTATTGTTATATGCTCGATTCTCATTTTCTCACCTCATGCTTTGGTACTGACCTCATTATACCATATAACGGCTGCGAATGCAACAGGAATATGGATCAAAATCCAACGGTATTTTATACAATTTTGCCCTTTTTATCTATGGAAAAGCGGATGATATAATGGTATAATTATAGCAAGAGAGAGGACGGGAACGCTTTTGGCGTTCGAAATAAATCGAGGAGGATGAGTTAAAATGCAGGGTAATGTAATAGTGGGTCAGTCTGGCGGACCGACCTCGGTCATAAATTCGAGTCTTGTCGGAGTTTACAAGACGGCGAAGGACCGCGGGGTGAAAAAGGTTTACGGGATGCGCCACGGGATAGAGGGGCTTTTGAATGAGCAGTACGTGGATCTTGAGGACTATATAAAGTCTGACCTTGATATTGAGCTTTTGAAGCGCACGCCGTCGTCATTCTTGGGCACATGCCGCTACAAGCTGCCGGATGTTGAAAAGGACAGCGAGGTATACTGGAGACTTTTCAATATACTTCATAAGATGGATATAAAGTATTTCTTCTACATAGGCGGCAACGATTCGATGGACACGATAAAGAAGCTGTCGAACTATGCGGAGAGCATAAACAGCGACATACGCTTCATGGGCGTTCCCAAGACGATCGATAACGATCTTACGGCAACGGATCACACGCCCGGCTACGGCAGCGCGGCAAAGTATATAGCGTCGGCGATGAAGGAGATAATCCGCGATGCGAAGACGTATCCCACGGATTCGATAACGGTGGTGGAGATAATGGGCAGGAATGCGGGCTGGCTCACCGCCGCGTCGGCTCTCTCACGCGCGGAGGACTGCACCGGCCCCGACCTCATATATCTTCCGGAGGTGGAGTTTGACTACGATAAATTCCTGAACAAGGTGATGGAGATAAAGAAGTATCAGACAACTGCCGTAATAGCGGTCTCCGAGGGAATAAAGACCGCGGATGGGCTGTATGTGAGCGAGGCGAACAAGAAGAGTGTCTATGTTGACTCGTTCGGACACAAGCAGCTTGGCGGAACGGCTCTGTATCTTGCCGATTTCCTGGGCGAGCAGACCGGCATAAAATCGCGCGGTATCGTATTCTCGACCTTGCAGCGCTGCGCGTCGCATATCGTGTCGCGCCGTGACATAACCGAGGCATACACCGTGGGCGCGGACGCCGTGCAGGCGGCTTTGAACGGAGATACGGGCAAGATGGTGACGCTCGAGAGGATCTCAAACACGCCGTATCAGATAAAGACGGGTCTTTACGATGTGAACCTTATAGCGAATGTAGAGAAGTGCGTGCCGCTCGACTGGATAATCGATGACGGAACATATGTTTCGCACGAGTTCAGCGAGTACGCATCGCCGCTTATCATAGGCGAACTCACGCCGTTCATGGTAGACGGTCTCCCGAGACATCTTTTCATAGACAAATGATCAAAACAGGGGCTGTGCAAAAGCGCAGCCCCTGTTCTGTTACCGTGACAGCAAAACGGACGCAATGCGTCCGTTAAATGTCCATTGGCAATTCTATCTCTGCGCCTTTACAGCCCTGTCGATACGGCGCTTCGCGTCGCGGCGGGCGATATCCTCGCGCTTGTCGTAGAGCTTCTTGCCCTTCACGAGCGCAAGCTCGACCTTTACGAGTGAGCCCTTTAGATAAACCTTGAGCGGAACGAGCGAAAGCCCGTCCTCCTTGATGCGCTGCGAGAGCTTCAAAATCTCGCGCTTGTGCATGAGAAGCTTTTTCTCACGCAGAGGGTCGCGATTGAAAATATTGCCTTTTTCAAACGGGCTTATGTTCATGCCCTTGACCCAGACCTCACCGTTGTTTACGGAGGCATAGGAGTCCGCAAGGTTCACCTTGCCGAGCCTTATCGACTTTACCTCCGTACCGAAAAGCTCTATGCCGCACTCGTACGTTTCAAGAATGAAATATTCGTGGCGGGCTTTTTTGTTCTGAGCTATTATTTTAACATTGTCTTTTTTGTCAGCCATTTGTTCCTCCGTACATCCCGCAGCACGGGATCTCAATAAAATTCTGTTACGATGTACAGTATAACACAATTTTACGCGGAAGTAAAGCCATTTTAATGAAATAAAACAGTGTAACAATAAAAAAATCCGATAAATATATGAAAAAGATATTGATTTATTGATGGAAATGTTGTAAAATATAAATAGAATACGCGATAGGCATCCGCGGGCTGCGGGTGTCGTGTGAAACAAGGAGGTTTACAATGAGTAATTTGATTTTTGATTATTCAAAGGCAGCCGGTTTCGTGTCACAGGACGAGATCGACGCTCTGGCGCCGTTTATAAGATCGGCGCATGAAACTATTGAAAACAAGACCGGAGCGGGCAGCGACTATCTCGGATGGGTAGATCTTCCCGTGGACTACGACAAGGAGGAGTTTGCGCGCATCAAGAAGGCGGCTGAGAAGATCAGATCCGATTCGGACGTGCTTGTGGTCATAGGCATAGGCGGATCGTATCTCGGCGCGAGAGCGGCTATCGAGATGCTTTCGCACTCGTTTGCAAACGCTGTGTCAAAGGAACTCAGGAACGGGCCGCAGATATTCTATGCGGGCAACAGCATAAGCTCGACATATCTTGCGGAGCTCATCGAGGCATGCGAGGACAAGGATATTTCGGTAAATGTTATATCCAAGTCGGGAACGACAACGGAGCCTGCGATAGCGTTCCGTATCTTCAAGGAGATCCTTGAGAACAAGTACGGCAAGGAAGGCGCTAAGGGCAGGATCTATGCCACGACCGACAAGGCTAAGGGCGCGTTAAAGACTCTTGCCGATGCGGAGGGCTATGAGACGTTCGTTGTGCCTGACGACGTAGGCGGAAGATTCAGTGTTCTTACGGCTGTAGGACTTCTCCCGATCGCCGCGGCGGGCATCGATATCGACGCGATGATGCAGGGCGCGGCTGACAGCAGAGAGGAATACAGCGAGCCGGATGTTGACAAGAACATGTGCTACCAGTACGCGGCGGTAAGGAACTGCCTCGCAAGAAAGGGCAAGTGCATTGAGATGATGATCAACTTCGAGCCGGCGCTCCACTATTTCGGAGAGTGGTGGAAGCAGCTCTACGGCGAGAGTGAGGGCAAGGACAACAAGGGAATATTCCCGGCTGCCGCAGACTTCTCGACAGATCTGCACTCGATGGGACAGTACATTCAGGACGGACAGAGACTCATGTTTGAAACAGCGGTCCTCGTTGACGAGCCGAGAAAGAACATCGAGATAAAGGAAAACGAGGATAACCTCGACGGACTGAATTTCCTTGCCGGAAAGACGGTCGATTATGTAAACCTCAAGGCATCGCAGGGAACGGCGCTTGCGCATACCGACGGCGGCGTGCCCAATCTTGCGGTAAGAGTGCCTAAGCTTGACGCGTATTATTTCGGAAAGCTCGTATACTTCTTTGAGAAGGCATGCGGCATATCGGGCTATCTCCTCGGCGTGAACCCGTTCAATCAGCCGGGAGTTGAGGCATACAAGAAGAACATGTTTGCGCTTCTCGGAAAGCCGGGATATACGGATATGCAGGCTGAGCTTGAAGCGAGATTAAACGGTTGAATATAATATGATCGCGGACCGCTGCTGCGGCGGATACGCATCGGGAATGGAGGAAATCAAAATGGTTAAATTACTTATAGGCAAGAAGGGAACAGGAAAGACAAAGGCGCTTTTGGAGCAGGTAAACGCGGCGTCATCGGTGGCTAAGGGCAACGTTGTTTTCATTTCGAACAACATCTCAAGCGCAATGTTCGACATTCCGAGGAATGTAAGAATGACCGATACGAGCGAGTTCGATATCGTTAACTACAGCGAGTTCGAGGGCTTTATCTGCGGCATCATAAGCGGCAATTACGACATCACGAATATATTCGTAGACGGTCTGTTCAAGATAGTAGCGAACGACAATACGGATGATCTTGACGGACTTGAGAATTTCCTGAACCGTCTTGAGGCTATAAGCACGAAGTTCAACATCATGTT
>DVNB01000010.1 GCA_018714695.1 Candidatus Ornithomonoglobus merdipullorum
AAGTAGCCGTTCACGATTGAGTTCTGTTTGTCCTGTTGAACCTTCGTCTAATTGCAATACTTCCCATTGATGAGATTTTAATGCATACGCAAGATACATTTGTGTGACTAACTCATTAGCTCGTATTATTATCATGTGTCCATCTACCGTCGTATCATAAGGTACATAATCAATTTGAGCGATTCTACCTGCTGTACCTTTTCCTGTTGAATTTATCAGTATGTCATTTGGTTTAAGATAGCGTTCTGCTGCGACTTTCTTTTTTGCAACATCGTGAAGTCTTGACTCTACATAGCTAATTCGAAAGTTTCGGTTACACCTTTGATTGAGAACCCTAATGGTAGTCTTCGATTCTTTGTCTGCGTAAGAGGGGACAATACCTTTTGAAATATATCCTACCAAATTACGAAGCGAGGTAATGTTCCATTCAGATTTCATATCCAATCGCCCCCAATCTTTCCTTTATCTCAGCTTCAAGTTTATGGGATTTTTTAAACAAATCAGACAATTCTGAGGTAATCCGACTCATTTTTTCTTCAAATGGCTCGCCATCATCTTCCTGTTCCTCGATCCCCACATAGCGTCCCGGAGTAAGGATGTAATCCTGCTTTGCTATCTCCTGCGTTGTAACAACGGCGCAAAATCCCTTTTTATCTTCCAACGTACCGTCAACAAAGGCATTATATGTATCGGCAATTTTCTTAATGTCTTCGTCTGTCAATTCACGCAATTTGCGTGTAACCATCGTGCCGAGCTTCCTTGCATCTATAAAAAGCGTTTTGCCTTTTTGCTTTTTGTTTTTTGCAAGAAACCAGAGAGACACCGGAATTTGCGTAGTGTAAAAAAGCTGAGACGGCATAGAAATAATGCAGTCCACAAGATCCGCATTGATAATGTTCTTGCGGATTTCACCCTCACCGCCGGACTGAGAAGACAGCGATCCATTTGCCAACACCATACCAATACGCCCGTTCGGTGCGAGATGCCATATCATGTGTTGAAGCCATGCAAAGTTGGCGTTGTTAGCCGGAGGTATGCCATATTGCCAACGCACATCGTCAAGGAGCTTGTCCTGTCCCCACCCGGAAAGATTGAATGGCGGATTTGCCATAATATAATCCGCTTTGAGCTGAGGATGGCAATCATTGAAGAAGGTGTCTGCACTAAACTTTCCGAGGTCAGCCTCGATACCGCGAATAGCAAGATTCATTTGCGCCAGTTTCCATGTTGTGGGATTTGAATCCTGACCATAAACGGAAATGTTTTTGATATTTCCTCCATGGTTTTCAACGAACTTTGAAGACTGCACGAACATACCACCGGACCCACAGCATGGATCATAAACTCGTCCGTTATACGGCTGCAAGACTTCAACGAGGGTACGCACTACGCAAGCGGGAGTATAGAATTCACCGGCAAGCTTTCCTTCCTGTTCCGCAAATTTTGCAAGACAATATTCATAGGTTCGTCCGAGGATATCCTTGCTGTCACCTTGGTCAATCATTTGAATATTTGTAAAGAGATCAACGACTTCACCGAGCCTTCTCTTATCAAGCTCCGGGCGTGCAAAATTTTTGGGCAGAATGTCTTTAAGGCGCTTATTCTCCTTCTCAATGCTGCGCATAGCATCGTCGATCACTGTTCCTATCTCCGGCGTATGAGCAGCGGCAGAAATCACCTTCCAACGTGCGTTTTCAGGCACAAAAAAAATGTTTTCTGCCATGTACTCATCCTTATCCTCTTCAAACCCTTCACCCTCTGCTACAAGTTCCTGATACTTTGACTCAAACCTGTCTGAAATATATTTTAAGAATATAAGCCCAAGGACGACGGACTTGTATTCCGAAGCATCAATGTTTCCCCGAAGGACGCAGGCAGCATCCCATATCTGCTTTTCAAATCCTATATTACTTGTGTTTGTTTCTGCCATCCCAGCTACCTCCATAGATCAATTCATATATTGCATTATATCACATCAGCCATTTAAATGCAAGATGCATATATAGTGGAATTACGTTTTAAATATACCATTAAAAGGGGTAGATAGAACGCGCAGTGAGATCAATAGAAATCGGCACAGCAAAAAGGGGTACGAAGAACCAGAATGACTATCGTCGCTTTATCAAAAAGACAAGTGTAACAACTGATGGGGAGATAGCAGACAAGAACACATTTTGTCTGAATACTGAACGCATAGCCGAAGAAGAACTATACGACGGCTACTATGCGGTTGTGACCAACTTAGAGTCCGACCCAACAGAGATAACGGATGTGTTGCATGAAATATTTGGATTTTGCACGAACTATCAGATAATCAACAGAGGTAATATGAAAAAATTTTGAAAAAGTCAAAAACGAAAATCCAGTACGCAAAATTTTAATACTGGCAAAAGCCCAGCAAATGCGATAACCATACGATTTGTTGGGCTTTTTTGCTCTGTTGAGTGTCAAACTCGGGATTATAGCATATTCAAGGCATTAATGCAATATGTTTTAACAATTTATCACGCCGTAATTGCCATTCACGTATATCTTCTAACTCGATGCAGTTTTATATGCTCATCAGCACAAAAACGGCAGTAGCACAGTCTGTTCATACTGCTATACTGCCGTTTTTTTTAATATTTTTCATCTGCCTTTCCGGTCAGATACCTCCGGTGTGAGCCGTCATACTCGCGTCACTGTGCCGCAGTGCTTGTGAGCGCATCCGCGAGCGGCTTCATCGTGCCGGTGCCGTCCCAGAGCATGAGCTTCACATCTCCGCTTTCGAATTCCGTGCCAACCTCGACCGGAGCCGAGGGATCCGTTATCTCATAGAATGTTATACCGCTTAAGATCCCGTCTGCATATGCAGCCTTCACCAGTGCCGCGCCCGCGGCGTCCTCTGTGCCGCCCGTGAGCCTTACCGTGCCGTTTTCATATACAAGCTCTATCTCATCATCCGGCTGCGATACCTGCGTTATCTCATCACAGTTTCTGACTCTCAAGACCGGTACGGACACATCCGAGCTGCCCTCTGGATGCCTGTACAGAAGCCCTGCAGCGCTGACCTCACTGCCTTCGGTAAGCCATGTACCGATATTATTCACTCCGTCTTCATTTGTTATATAACCATCTATGAACACTGTAGCCGCCGTGCCGGAGCTGTCGGTCACATTAAACTGTGATACTGTTCCGTTCTCGGATACTATGCCGCTTACAGTACCCGTTACACTTATCAGCCTGCCGCCGTATGTGTCGTAATCGGTCGCGTCAGCTGTGGAGAGTGCGAGCGGCTCGTATATATGCGGCTCTTCGTCAAGCTCCTCGACGGAGATTATCTGTATCTCCTTGTCGCCCTGATATTCGTCGGTATAGCCGGTGATCCTGAGCTTTGTGCCTATCTCAAGCCCGCTCTCCGAATACGGGAACACCGTTATTCCGCCGGTCTCATCCTGAACATAGATCGCATCGAAGAAGCTCGTGTTAGCATTCTCGGTTCCTGCCGTAACATAGCCCTCTACAGCAAATATACGTCCGGTATCGGCTTTTCTTACCTCCGAAATATCAGTTATATCCTCGGGTGTTCTCGTTTCAGCCATTATGTTTTCGAATATCGTCCTGTTCGCATACGGCAGATCCCATATGTTATCGAGCTCAGCCTTCACCTCAAAGTCTGACAGGAACACTCCGCCCGCGGCAAATACCGTTCCGCCCGCGGCGGTATCCTCTGCCGCAAGGAATACAACATCGCCCGCCGGTGTTACTATGTCATACGTATAGTCGCCGTCAGTCAAATCATCATCGCTTATTCCCGTGCCGTCACGGTCGCTGTCCACGCTGCATGTGGTGTCAAATCCCTTTACGAGCCATGTTCCCTCTCCGGGATCAACAGAGCAGCCCGAATACTGGCTGTAGGTCTGGTACGTCTCGCCCTCCGCCACACTTTCGGGAGTCACGACACCGTTTGTCCATCCGGATTCGGTGTTAAATACCGAAGGATAGAGCCTGTAAGCCTGCCCGCCGTTATTCACCGTATCATAGACCTCGTCGTCATTGAACCTCATGGTCGATCCGATCGCCTCCATGAGCTTATTGAGCTGAACACTGGTCTGATGATCGCTGCCGTCTCTGCTGTCCTGATAATCCGCAAGGCCGCAGACGATAACGCTGCCGCCGTTATCGACATAGCGCTTTACCGTCGCAATAAACTCTTCCGAAAACTCTGACGGCGTGTAATCGCCCGCGTTAGCAGTGCCCGTCCTCTTTGCGGGCGCCGAGATCACGAGGAGCCCGCATCCGTCAAGCGTCTCGTCCGTTATCTCATCCGTTACAACATCCACCTTTACGCCGTCCTCAGCGGCTATCGATGTCATATTGCCCATATTGCCGCCATAGTATCCCGTAACATAGTCATTGTAATGCGTGCCGTCCACAACTATCCTGCTCACGAGCCCGGCGGGCATCACCGTAAGCTCCAGCGACTGATTATATGTCTTTTCCACACCGTCAAGGCTTCCCCTTACAGTCGCTGTAACGGTGTATATACCGTCGGTATCAAAGGTGTGCGCGAATGTGCAGGTTGCCGTTCCCAATGCGCTCACACTTGTTATATCGCTGTTTTCCTCAAGCACCGTGCCGTTCTGATCTGTAAACGTTACAGACTCTACCTCAAGGTCACTGTTCTCGTTATTATACAGCTCAAGCGTGAAATTCTGCTCCTCACCGGCAACCGAAAGCTCAGTATCGTTCGTGAAGCCTGTTATTCCCACGGACTCCACCTCGCCCGTCCATACCGGCGCGGTGACCGCTATCTGACCGTCTGCCTGATTTACTCTCAGATAATAGTAGGAGTAATCGTTCGTGTCAAACACGAAGCTTATATCGCCCGTAGAGTTATCCGCCGTCTGCTCCGCAAGGATCTTTCCGCCGTTTACTATCACCTGGACCGTTGCGCTGCCCTCATCGTCGATATCATTGAGGCTCGCGCTGATGTTTATCTCATCGTCGCCTCCGAGCGAGAGTATCGAACCCATATCGCTGCCGTTGAGCTTGTACTGTATCTCAAGATTCTCATCCTCTGTCGCATATACCCTGTAATTTCTTATAGCGTCATAGATCGCCTCACGGTCAAGCGTATCGGCAAGCACTACCGTTCTTCCTGTGTTCGAATCTCCCCAGTTGCCCTTGTGATTATCCTGATTGTTTGACGGCGCAAGGTGCCAGCCCTTATCGAGCGCTCTTGTGTAATACTCGTACGACGGGAAGTAACCCGATGAGCCTATAGCGCCCTCTCCGTTTCCTACCTCGATAAGGTTTATGACCTCATCGATCTCCTCATCATAGTGCGCGAAATCCTGAAAATCACCGAACGTCGTGCCGGGATGATTGAACTGGCTCAAAGAATCGTTTACCGTTTTCAGCGTTTCGTAATAATTCTGCAGGGCAGTCGAATACGTTGTGTAGTCGCTCTGCGTTCTGCTCTGGAAACCGTCTGTGTTGAATGTGTTTATATGTCCGAGACCGTTCGACCACGTCATCTCATAGCCATAGATGCCTACGAATGTCTCGTCTGTGTACTCGTCCGCAAGCTCGTGTCCCTCTGTCCACTCCTCACTCATCGAGCCGTCCGTTATCGTAGCGCTGTCGGCATTATCGAACGAGTTCGAGTGATCTGTCACGGCAAGGAAATCGATGTTCTGTGAGTCGTCAAGACCCTTCGCATGCGCGAATGCGTCTTCACAGCTTCCGGCGCCGTCCGAATATGCGGTATGCGAATGGAGCTGTCCGAAATACAGGTTGTACGTCTCGCTCAGACGCTCCGTGAAGGTCCTCGTGGTAACGGCGCTGTCGGTGTAGCCGTCCTTTACTGCATACGCGCTTACCGTCATTGAACCAAAGCCTTTGTTAAGTGTTATCGGCTCCGTATACTCAGTATACCCGCCGTCACCTGCGGCATAATATATCACCGCGCCCTCTGTATCGCACGAGAGTGTTATCTGCGCGGTCTCGCCGTCCTGTATATATACACCTCCGCCGTTCGGATCCATCTCTACCGCCGCGACGGTGCCCGCCTGATAGACGAACGTCCTCGTTATGCTTCGCGCCTTTCCTTCAGCCTCCGCATATACCTGCAGCACTGCCGGAAGCGACGCAAGCACGGGCTTTGCCGCCTCGTCGTATGCCGTAAACTCACCCTCCGTGCCGAATCTGTAATATATAACGGCATCATCGTCGGCATTGATCATTGTAAGCTCGGTCCCGACAGGCTGATCCTCGCTGTCGTCCGGCGTTACGGAAACATATCCCGTCCTGCTTTCCTCCGAAACAGGGCTTCCGGTGATGACCACCGAATCGATACGCGTTGTGCCCTGATTTGACGGCGTTCCGTCTCCAGATGCGCGCGTGCCGCCCGGCACCAGTCTTATATACAGCATATCCGCATTCTCCGCAGCCTGCGGGATGTCAAAGGAGAACGTTATATACTCTCCCGGCGCCATCGATGTCTCAGCGATGCCGTCCGTTATCTCGCCCTCTTCCGCTACCTCGTGCGGCTCCCCGCCCGCATATGAGGTGTACGCATAGGAATATTCGCCGGTCGTAAAATTCTCAAACTCTGTGCCGTCCGTCGAATACATAAGCGTAAAATCTCCCGGACCCGTGTTGCTCACGCGCAGTCTGAACGATATATCCATGCTGCCGTAGCCCGCCGAGGAAAGCGCGAACTGCAAATGATCGTCCGAGCCGCTGCCTATCCCTCTGCCGCCCATGTAATACGTTGTGCCGCCGGTAGACGGTGTTGAGCTCGTGTAGGGTGCAACTCTTTCGCCGTTTACAACTGCCGTATATGCTGCCGCGGTATCCTGCATGTCATTCGTTTCGACAACATCACCGTATATCGTATTGTCGGCAATGCCCGAATAATCGGCATTGCCCGCCCACTGCCCTACGGGCAGCACAAGCGATGTGTCTACCGTGTAATCCGGCAGCTCAGTCTCACCGGTCTTATAGAATCTGAACGTGTATATGTCCGGATTCGACGCGCTGAGACTGTATGTGGTAAAACCGCTGTAATACTCTATATACTGCGGTCTGCCGGAATATGCGGCATTTACGTTTCTTATATAATATCCGTTTTCAGCTTCCTCAAGCGTCCAGAGACTGTACGCGCTCTCTGCTGATGCCAGCGTAAGGCTGTTTCCCGTCTCGCCCGAGGTGAGATACCTGCCGTCCGCGCTTATGAACGCAAGATTTCCATCCCCGTCCTTTCTGACGGTAAAAGACACCGTATCCGCTGTAACGGCAAGGCCGCTGCCTTCCTCGACGACTGCCTCCGCGCCCGCAAGCCTTGAGCCGGACGCGGTATCTGTAATAATAAGACCGTTTGAAGGCATATATATCGCCACGTTGTCGCCCGTTTCAAGCTCGGTCACCTCCGCGGCAAACTCCGTTTCGCCGGGATCCTCTGACGGCTGCCCTCCATCCGATACGGTATAGCGCAGCGTCAGCATATTGCTTGACACTCCGTCCTTCACAGCGATAGCCTTTACCGCCACGGAGTTCGTATCATACACCATATCTGCCGTAATCGTGAACGGCTCCGAATAGAGCGCGCCTGTCTCGGCTGTCGGATCCTCCGGCTCGCCCTCCGCCGTGCTTACACTGTAATATATGTCTGCATCCGCATCAGCGGTAAGCGTTACCGCCGTTGTGCCAAGCTCCACCGCTGTGCCGCTTGCGGGATCAGCCTGAGGCATAGCGACCGTTTCCGTATCGCCGCCCTCTGTATCACCTGAGCCATCCGAGAGCTTATACACATAAAGCTCGTGCGGATAGCCGGATGGATTTCCTGTAACTGTCGTTGTCTTATATGCGCGGAACTTGTTATCCTGAGACCTATTGCTCGCGAGATACACTGTATCCCCGCCCTCTCCGCCGAAGATGAACGCGCCGTTCTCAGTCACCTCATATGTCCAGCTGTATTCGCCGCTTGCGATACCATTATTATTGCCGCCTGCCGGTGCGACAGAGACTTCGTTGCTGTCTGTAAGAGTAACTGTATCACCCGATACGGTCACGTCCCAGACGATAGCTTCGTCCGAAAGCGTTACGATGCCTTCTTCGGGCGCGATCTCCTGCGCGCCGATCCATGATCCGTCAAGCGCCGTCATTGCCCAGTTCGCATCGGTGGCAATAACGTATTTACCCGATGTAAATTCTCCTTCTGTTGTGATCCTCGTATACACACCGTCCTCGGCATATGAAATGACCGGCACGGCAAGCACACCCACAGCCGCAGCCAGAACGGCTGAAACGCTGCGTTTAAATGCTGTATGCTGCATTTAAGATCCTCCTCCCTAAGCTTGTTTTTTATAAGATCATATATGTAAACACCTTACGGTGTGATCTTCACGTATTTTCCGCTGAGCTCTTCCGCTTCATATACCGCGCGCTCGCGGCAGCCGTGAGCGGAACGGTCAGCAGTATCCCGAGCGAACCGGCTATACTCTGTATGACCTCTATGCAGATCGAGTCTGTGTTCACGAGCTGCATAAGCGGTATATCGTAGATCTGCGCCATGATCAGCATATTGAGCGACGATCCGGCAAACGCGAGTATGAGCGTATTTGCCATGGTGCCCATGGCGTCGCGGCCTATTTGCATACCGGACCGGAACAGCTCTTTCACCGTCAGCCGGTCGCTGCTCTCCCTCAGCTCCCATATTGCCGAGGCGATAGACATTGCAACGTCCATTACCGCGCCCAGAGATGAGACAAGCACACCGCAGACAAGCAGACCGCGTATCCGAAGTCCCAGCTCTGTCCCGTGCAGGAGCATATCCTCCGCCTCCTCCATATTAAAGCCGTCGATCGGCGCGAGCTTTCCCACTATCCATGCTGTAAGAGCCGCCGCGGCAACTCCGGCTATACAGCCCGCCGCCGAGCAGAAAGTCTTTGCCGAAAATCCGTTCAGAAGTATGAGACACGCCGCCGCGACCACCGCCACCAAAAGCACTGTATACGGCAGTGCCGGTATCCCGCGTATAAGCCCGGGTATCAGCAAAAACCATATACATGCAAGCGTTATCACAAGCCCTGCCAGAGCCCTCGCGCCTTTTTTGCCGCCGAGCGCTATAAGGACCGCCGCAAACAGCAAAAGCATTAGCCCCACGACCATCCCGCGGTCGTAATTGTACATTGACGCATAATAGGAGCCATCGTCCTCCGTCTGGAGCCGCACGACTATACGGTCTCCTTCGCGGACATCAACGTTGAAGAGCGCGCCCATATAATTTGTAAGCGGCAGTATCTCGCCCTTGTGCTCACCGGAAAGGATCCTGATCTCAAGTTCCTGATCTCCCAAACGCTGACCCTCGTAATGCTCATTATCCGCCTCAGCATTGTCGCTTATTACCGTCTCAACGCGCGCGGGCACATAGACGAGCCTGCTTGCTGCCGTAGCGACCTCCCCTGTCGGTCTGCCGAGCCATAAGCCCAGAAAAATAAGTCCCAGAACGATCACCGCGCACGGAACGCACCTCAGCAAAAATCCTTTTTTATCTTTAATGAATACCACTGTAACCAATTCTCCGTTTCGTCAATAATATATCACATTATTATTGTACAGAACGAATGTAAAACAGACTATCTGAAAAAAGTAAAACATAGTTCTAATAAAGTAAAAATTATTATCATAAATTTAAATATGTGTGATAAAAATGTAAAATATAAAAACCGCGGCAAGACTTTGTCAGTCTCGCCGCGGCTCGTTGATCTCATTTACTTACAGCGTTCCCCTTCCCCGCCGCGGTCCGCATTGCGCCGGAGCATAGGTCTGCCGATATGAATATTTGCTTCGATTTGTTCCTCCATCACCTCACGATGTGCTCTATTATTCACGCCATCCCGATCCTATAAGATCAGAATGTCGTCCATACCATAGTCTCAACAACATCCGTCTCCGGATCGAATCCGTCGGGCAGATCCATGTCTACAGTGATCTCGTTTGCTCCGAGAACATACCTGTCACCGAAGCCGCTTACCATCTCAAGTCCCTTAAGCATCCCATCACTGCCCTTTATCGCGATTATAAACGTAACATCGTCATTATAGAAGAAATTCTTGTCAACATACATTCTTACTATTTTTGTACCCTCCTCGTTTATACCGAGATTGGTTACCTTGAATATCTCTGTTGTCTGTATGTTGAGCGCTCTCGAATCCGAAGCGCCGTTCGCGGTCGATACCTGCACCGTAACGACCTGAGGCTGCACCATCGAGCCTACTGTAACAAGTCCCGTATTGCTCACGGTTATATCCCCATCGATAAGCGGCAGACCTTCGGCATCAAGCACTTCCCACTGAAGTCCGGACGCATTCTTGATTGGAAGACCGTTTCTTGTAGCAGTAGCCGAATACTGTACCGTACCGCCCGCAAATACGTTCTCGGAAGGCGCCGTAAGTGTTACATCATCCGCTACCGGCATCGAGATCTTTATATTGTCCACCAATGTTCCGTTAGCTATGCGAAGCTGTCCGTACTCAGCGCCGTTCCTCATGTTGATCGCAAGACTTGTTACCTTGCTGTCCTCATTTAAAACACCGTTCTCATCATACTCATAGACATTACATGACGCATCCGCCGCATCCTCTGAATAGAGCAGCTCTATATGATACCACTTATCCTGGCTCGCATTCTGCAGGACAACACCCGAATATGTAGCTAGATTCCCACCGCTGTAATTTATCGATGTGTTCGTTTTTCCTCCGTCGCGTCTCATAAGAGTAAAACCGGAGCCCTCATTTACAAATTTCACATCAAGCTCGGTAAGCACATAATCCGTGTAATTCTGTACCGACCATACAGTATAGTCAGATGTTGTCATATACGCTGTCGTGCCGTCAACCGAAGACTCCTTGTTGCTTCCCGAGGGCATCATATCCACAGTGTCAAACGATGTGCTGAATATAACCTCCTCAGTCTGAGAATCAGAGAATCCAATATTTACAACATATGAACCGTATACAAGACCGGTTTCCGATGCCGCTCTCAACGTAACAGTCTGCGGAAGAACACCGTCTGATATAGAAAGCACACCATTATTCAACGTTACCTTTGCATTTTCTCCTGTGTAAATCTGTGTGAGATTTGCGCTGTCATATATTGACCATACAACATCACCATCTTCAAGAGCCGAGGTAACGTCTTCTCCTGCCTTCGTTGCCGTTACCGTATACGTACTCTCGGTACCCGCCTGTACTTCAGCGGCTCCATCTATTGTAATAGCGTCAAACTTCTCGTCAGTAGTGTCTACCGCTTCCACCTCGATAGTCTTCGTTCCCGTAAGAACATTCTCGCCGAATGTTGCCTCGGCTCTTACCGTTACCGTCTGAGACGGCGATGCTATGTCAGCGCTCAGCACTCCATCCGCGCTTATTGCAACGCTTCCGTCGTCTATCGGATTAACATTTTCCGCGTCATATACCGACCATGTTACCGGATGCTTGGTCACCTCTGCACCCAATCGCTGTGCTGTATAGTCCATTACGACTGTCTGTCCCGCTTTAACGGAATCCGCCGTTGATGTAAGAACAAGCTCGTCTGGATATTCCGATATTACCGTAACATTGTCAATGCTTACATTAGATGCGTTCATAAGGTTCGGGCGACCGTTTGCCGATCCCGCATAAAACTGTCTGAGATTGAGACCCTGCTCCTCATTTATAAGAGTCTTTTGACCATCCTCATAACCGTAGAGCCTAAATGTAACTGACGCATCCGAAACGACCATCTTTCCTTCCATCTCTACTGTATACCAAGTGTCCGGTGACACTGCTCCGAGATCATCGTAAGAACTGCTGCCTGTCTGTGTCCTTATCTGACCGTCACTGTAGCTGAACATAGGACCAGTCTTTCCATTCCGTCCGTTGTCATCGAGTCTGTTCACAGAGATCACTCCCGGAACTGCTCCGTCTACGGTGTCAAATCTGAAATCAAACGACATAAAGAACTCATTTGCAAATACATCGCAGTCACCGCCGTTGCTCGGATATGTAAAAATATCCGTTGCTTCCGTTACCCGAAGAGCATTTGAGCCGTCTATATCATTCGTTACAGTTCCCTCATCCTCATATGTCAGCTGCGTTCTTACAACGTCATAACCTGCTCCGGAGTAATCCGCCATCGCCGGCATCGCAATCGATGCCGCGATAACAGATACCGCCAGAACGGATGATATTATTTTCTTCATTCCGTTTTCCCTCCTTACTCCACAATTATATTGAGAACATGATTCGTATCGTCTATCTCAGTCCTTATACCTGCATAGCCAAGCATAAGCGGAAGGTTTGCGATGAATGTATCGCCCTCCATATACGGCGTGTCAACACATTCCGTATATTCTGTGTTATCTATAAGGAGCTGGTTTCTGTTCTCCTCATACTGATACGTATGTCCGTCTTTTGCCACCTCAAGCGTAACAGGCGATACCGAATCGTTATATGTCATTGTAAATCCGCTCGCACCGGCGGTCTGAGCTGCTGTAAGTATCTCATATATCGGACCGAACAATGTATTCATCGTTCCGAGATATGTTCTCTCACTGAGCGTGAGCGGCTCACCGTTGAGCTGTACCTCATAATATACTCTCGTATCTTCTTCTGTCACGGTCTTTACATTTGACCAGTCGATGGTAAGCTTATTGAGCATAAGCGGCTTCATCGGATCAACCGTATTCGTTACCGGCGGCTCAGATACGCCCGGCTCAAGCTCCGACTGCATCTGAGTTGTGAGTCCGCCGACGGTCTCTACAGCATTCGAGGTGATCGTTGCCGATACCGGAAGAAGTCCGTCCATTGTGGCGGTAAGCGTAAACTCACCCGCATTTCTTGTGGAACGTACAAATATTCTGTTGGTTCCATTCTCTGCATAGACATAGTTCTGCCCGATCGTCGAAACGCCGTCCTTCATTCCTCCGAAGTAATTCGAAAGTCCCGCAGACTCCTGCGTGTTCTGGAAGCATCCCGCGCCTGTTCCGCCATTATATCCGCCAAGGAACGTGCCCTCTCCTGACCAGCTAAGATCTATCCTGTCATAGTTCAAAGCGCATACATTACCGTTTTCATCAAGGACCTCAATATCGAAATATGCTATATCCGAACCATCTGCGCGCCAGTCAGAAACAGCTTCTCCGTCTTCTCCCTCAGCTACTGCCGTATGAGGAGTAACTCTGAGCGTCGCAGCCTCGCCCGTGCGCTCTATCTCATCCGTTGTTACCTCTTCGCCTCTCACGTTATACGCCTTCGCAATAACTCCGTCACCCTGCGTAACATCGATATTCTCAAAGCTGTATATGAATGTGCTATCCGGATCCTCGTCCGTTCCGAGAAGCGTCTCAGTCTCTCCGTCTATTCTGTAAAGCTCTACCTTGTCTACATCAGCCGAGCCTATAACATATACGGTCTTCGTTGTAGGATCGCGCTTGAGCTGTGTATCATTGAATGCCTCGTAGGTGTGATCCTCTTCAAACTCAACAGTGTCGGTGTCAAAGTAGTTATATGTGTCATCCGTTACCTCCGGATATGACCAGTGCCCTACTATATGTATTGTTGCCTCATCAGCCTGTGCCGCCCTTGTTCCCTCAAACATCTCTTTCTTCTGGCGCACGGGGTCAACACGTCCCGAAGTACGGCAGTTCTCTGTTGCCGTGTTTCTTGTATGCATGTTCGAATCCGACCATACCATCATAGCCGCAGCCGAATAAATGCTGTCTCCCGAACCTACTCTGTCCGAATAATATCCGTTATACTCGGTTATATTGTTTATAACGGCTTCCTCCTGAGTAAGATCCCAAACGTCATAGCCGTCCTCTTTACC
>DVNB01000084.1 GCA_018714695.1 Candidatus Ornithomonoglobus merdipullorum
CTGTTAAACATCCACTATGATCTTCACCATAGGTGATAAAATCACCATTTACTATAACCTTATCTCTATAGTCTGTCATTCTAATACGTGCATCAGCTGCCACATAATGCGTTTCTCCCGCTGTGTCCACTGCTGTGCCATTCGCTATTATAAAGTCACCGCCTATATCAAGCGTATGCCCGTTTATATCAAGTATACCACCCTTAAGATAAACAGAACCATACGTCTCTATATCCTCTGTCATAGTCATGCCATCGGTTATGGTGATATTACCAAGCTTATACGAAAGTGCTTGTGTATTTGATAATATCTCATCCTTCTGCTCTTCCGTATATTTTTCCGGTTCAACCTCCAGTGCGATTATATCATCGGCATTGCTGAGGTTGAATTCCTCAACATACATATTGTACGCCGTTACTTCAAGAAAACTTATCTTATCCTCTATACATTCTTTGATGCTTTCAAGCTGCTCCTTGTACTCCTCATATTCATCCTCTCTGAAAAGCAGAAGTATCTGATTTACAAGCCCGTTCTTATAATAGCTGTCAAGATAATCTTGCGACCCCTTTATTCCGAGCAAATGCGTTTGAAGCAGCATTTTGTACGCCTGCATAAATACAGACGCATTTGCGTCGGATGCGGATGACCTGTAGCTGCTCTCAAACGAGAAAAGAGCTGATTTTAAAACATCCTCAAAATCATACAATGCGCAAAGCTCATAGTACATTTCTATCTCAGCATCGGTCGAGAACAAAAAGTCTGTGAGGATCTTTCCGGCTGCCTGTCCCGCCGATACAGCGATACCGGCAGTTCCGAGATGATCCAGAACGCCGTCCCACACGAAATCCAAGCTTTCCTTGAGAATGAGATCGGTCCCGTCATTCGAAACGATCATCGCGATAACACTCTCTTCGGAAACAACTTCGGAGCATATGGCTATCATATTTGTAAGCGCATACTGCATTGCGGGACTGGTCGTCGAATCCTTCATCCTTATGAGGATCTTCGCTGTTTCATTATTGTTCTCGCTTATGACCTGAGCCTTTGCGATCTTATATACGATCTCTTCCACGGTGTCTGCATAAGTCAGCAATGTGCCTATATCACTTACCGCACCAAAAACATCCTCATAATATTTGCTTTGAGATATTGTTTCTTTAAGCGTGTCTTGAGCACTCTGGTCAAGCTCTTTTATGCTGCGTTTCAGAAATGATGCAGCAGACATTCCCTGATACTCTGCCATGTCCTTGACAGATGAAGCATAAAGCGTATCCAGTCCTTTCTCAAGACTTCCGGCTATAGATGTCGTATCTATTCCTTGATAAAGAATATCATAGAGTATAGACTCGTAGAAACCTATCTCCTTTGTGCTGAAATCTTGTATATCCGATAATTCAAATGTTGCTATTCGCCAAGCTGTAAGCAACCCGTTGAAAGTGGCATCATAGCGTCTTGTTTCAACATAACTGCGATAAGGCAGGCTAAGGTCTTTGGCATAGAGATTATATCCTTTTCCCTCTCCGTCTTTATATTCCCAATCCGCAAGATATTGCGCATATGTAGGCATATCAGTGTCAAACAGCGATACCTCCCCTGCTGCCCCCTCAGCTTCCATTTCGCTGCGCAGCCTTTCCTCATATGCCCTACCGCGTTCCGCTTCTTCGGGTGTAAGGATCGGATTGTTATATTGCTCCATAAGATCCTCTTCCACGGTTTCATCTGCCGATACGCTTTCCGTAACTTCCGCTTCGGGCTCGGCAGCGCCGTCATCATTCGTAACTGTTCCCACAAATTCCTCATCCGCTGCCGTACCATCATCGATCGCCGCTTCTGTCTGCTGTACCTCGGATACCTCCGCCGTTTCGGTCGCATGGTCATCCGCAGCCGCAGCTACAGAGAAACATGATGACACCAAAGTTGCCGCAGCAAGGCACAAACTGATCAGTTTTTTCATAAAATGTTTCGCTCCCTTCAAAATCTTTTTTGCGCAATGCAATTATTACACATATAAAAATGCTATCATACCGAATGAAAAAATTCAACATCCCGGCAAAAATAACGCAATTTCGGAAAAAACAGCATTGTTTTTAGCAGTAAATAGCATTTTTATGTATATTTTTATTCTTTTGTCCTGTTACAGGACATGGATTGATTGAAAATATTGTATCATAATAAATGTCCTATGTCAAGACAATTACTATAATATGAGGTGAAGAAAATGGCACGTATTATTGACGGCACAAACATGAATATGATCGGTCATAATGTACGAAAGTACCGTAAACAAAGAAAAATGAGCCAGCAGGAGCTGTCGAATAAGCTTGAGACGATAGCCGTTTACATCTGCCGCGGTTCGATATCGCGAATAGAGGATAAAACGCGCACCGTTACAGATATCGAGCTTTACGGCTTGGCTAAGATACTCGGTGTTTCGATAGAAGATATGTTTGAACAATGATGTGACAAATGCTGATTTGAAGCGGTATTATACACCTTTTTTGAATGAGTGAATCTTTTGATATCCCCGGCCGGACACGGGGCAACAGCCCCGATTTATTGTCCCATAAATGCTCTTGACAGCTGTATCGATACGTGATAATATATTGATAAACAAAGAAATTCCGGACGGATAAAGAGACGGCAGCGTCTCGGAAGGAGGGCATATGAAAGGATACGGAAAGGTTTATAAAGAGGTCATGCGCGATACAAGGCTCACCGCGGGTGAGAAGGGTCTTTATGCATATCTTTGCAGCTATGCGGGAGGCAGCGGCAGCTGCTATCCTTCACGCAGTCTGATAAGCCATGAGATGGGGCTCAACAAGGACACCGTTACAAAATATATGGCAAAGCTCAGAGCGCTCGGCTATATAAAGCTTGCAAAGAAAAGAGGCGGCAGAGGAAGGTTTGAGAACAACCGCTATATAATAGTCCACATGAGCGGCGATGCCTCTTCTTCTTCGGACCGTGAGACCGGCTCCCGCCATACCGGCGCCGGAAAGACCATGTCCGGCAGGACCGGTCCCGGTCAGTCCGTCACTAAGAATAACAATAATAAGATCAACAATGATAAGATGAATGATTTTAAGACAAACAAACATAAGACAATATCTTTGTGTGTTGAAAAAATAAAAGATCCATCTCTTAAGGAATCGTTTATTAGATTTATCGATATGCGTGAAGAAAAAGGGAAACCACTGAACGATATGACTGTAAGCCTAATGCTGGATGATCTTCGATCTCTTTCCGATAATGAACGCGAGCAGAAACGCATAGTGGACAGATCGGTGACCAATTCATGGCTGAATTTTTATCCGCTATGCTCATCCTCACGCACAGCCGAAAACGATGAGGAACCGATCAGAGCGGAAGATATACAGATCCCGTTCGGCATATATCCGACGCGAACACATTTGGGAGGATGAAAGCAAAGTCATAGTCAACATTATATCTTTGCTTACCTGCAGCATTTTCGTTGACAACGTAAACGTTTTGTAATATAATAGTCTAAAGGAGATGATTTATATGGCAACAACACCTACTCAAATAAGGATAGATTCAGATATCAAACTTCAGGCAACAGAGCTTTTTAAGAGTCTTGGACTTGATATGTCCACTGCCGTCAACATGTTTCTGCATCAGGCAGTGATAAGACAGGGACTTCCCTTCCCGGTAGAACTGCCGCACTATAAGCCGGAGGTTATCGAAGCTATGGATGAAGCGCTCCGTCTGAGCCGCGATCCTTCAGCTAAACGCTACTCCTCATTCGAAGAAGCTCTAAAGGATATTGACTTATGAAATATGAGTTGATCCTGACTTCAAGATTCAAAAAGTCACTTAAACGATGCAAAAAGCGCGGACTTGATATTACAAAACTAAACGAGATCATTGATAAACTTCTGCAAGGACAGCCGCTTGAAGAAAAGTACCGTGACCATGCCTTGAAGGGATCATTCAATATGTTCAGAGAATGCCACATCCAAGCTGATTGGCTGCTTGTTTATCTTATAGAGGACAACAAGCTGACATTGACCTTGATCGACACCGGTTCACATGCTGATATATTTGATATGTAAAGCCACGTGTTAAAATTCCCAAAAGGGCTTGAAATACGGCTTTTATTGTGGTATACTGTATATGTATGTATTTAATTCGGGGAATCGTGCGCCCATTTCGCACTGTTCCCCTCACGAAAGGACTTGAGAAACAATGGATTTGCCATTACAGGAAATCGAACTGGCAGCAAAAAGACTGGCTCCGACTATCCACAGGACCAAGCTTGAAAAATCAACTACATTTTCAAACATGACAGGCGGAGAGATCTACCTCAAATATGAAAATCAGCAGAAAACCGGCTCGTTCAAGATCAGAGGCGCTTCGAACAAAATAGCGGCTCTGTGCGAGCGCGGAGAGATAAAGGCAGCCGTTGCGTCATCTGCGGGCAATCATGCGCAGGGTACGGCATACGCGGCGAAGGTACACAACATCCCCGCTATTATTTGTATGCCCAAATCGACGCCTATCGCAAAGGTGGAGGCTACAAAGGGCTACGGCGCAAAGGTCGTTCTCCACGGCGACTGCTACGACGACGCATACGAAAAGGCGCTTGAAATAGTGGAAAAGGAAGGCGCTACCTTTATACACCCGTTTGACGACCTTGAGGTAATGGCAGGTCAGGGGACCATAGGCATAGAGGTACTGCAGGATCTTCCCACGGTCGATATAATAATAGTACCGGCGGGCGGCGGCGGTCTTCTAGCGGGCGTTGCGGCATGCGTAAAGCAGATCAACCCGCGCGTAAAGATAATAGGCGTGCAGGCAGAGGGTGCGCCTGCCATCGCGCATTCGTTCAAGGAAAAGAAGCACTGCTCCACCGAAAAGTCGCTCACGATAGCTGACGGTATCTCGGTAAAGAATCCGGGCGAAAAGACAGTCGAGCTCATAAACCGCTATGCCGACGACGTCGTAACGGTAAGCGAGGCTGAGATCTCCTCGGCTATACTTTACCTCATGGAGCGCACAAAGCAGGTCGTAGAGCCCGCAGGCGCCACAAGTCTTGCGGCTGTGCTCTCTGGCAAGGTAGACGTAAAGGGAAAGCGCGCGGTATGCGTGCTCTCGGGCGGAAACATAGACGTTTCGTTCATAACGAGAATAATAGAGCTCGGTCTCTCGGAGCGCGGCAGAAAGATAAAATTCCGCGCAACACTGCTTGACATCCCGGGCTCGCTTGAGCATCTTTCAAGGATCCTCAAGGAGGAAAACGCAAACATAGTTATGGTACAGTACGACAGAATGAGCGCCGAGCTTGATCCTAACGAGGCTATAATACATATAGCCTGTGAGGTCGGAGGCAAGGAGCACGGACAGAAGGTAATAAAGGCTCTGAAGTCGAACGGCTATAACGTAACACTGGAATAAATGTCGGAACTGCGCCGCCGCCGCGGACCGGCATTCGTGC
>DVNB01000085.1 GCA_018714695.1 Candidatus Ornithomonoglobus merdipullorum
GTATTCTATCTCGTAGTATACGGGGTAATATCCTGCATCTGTGTAATTCGGCGCTGACGTTAAACTACAGTTATCAGCTTCCGTACCGTAGCGGATACTTGTGTTCACTCCGCTGTCCGAAAGGTCGGTAACCGTAACCGTATGAGCCTGTCCGTCCACTTCGCCGTAATAGCTCTGAACGACTGATTTTGCAGCGGCATATTCATTCTTGATATATCCACAGTCCCCGCATTCTCCGGTGATGTGGAAACGCTGGTTGCCAAGCTCTCCGTCAACTTCTTCATTGAAATTGTGCTTGTCCTGCTGTTCCTCGGCTCTTGCGTGAGTTCCCTTACAAAACTGACAATATTGTCCCGACTTAAGGGTGGTTGTATGATACTCACTGTCGTAAGGAGTATATGTTGTGTTGTCAAAGTCGAGAAAAAAGTTGTAATCGCAGGGATTAAGACTATATACATTCTTTCCGAACGAATAGCTTTCCTCTCCATCTATCGAATTGATAGTTCCACATATCTGACATACAGATTTTGTCCAATGATATCCAGTGTAAAAAGCATCCAGTCCCGGGGCGCCACCGTCAACATTGCCGGTACCTTCACCGTCCATCAGAGTGCCGTCCGAAAACTGTACTCCGTGATTTCGTGCTGTTTCGCCCGACCTCGTGTACTCCGGTACTCTGTAAGTAAGACTTGTCGTATCCATGTTACAAACAGGACAATACTGTGTTTCATAGGTTGTCGTAGCGTTCATATCGAACTCGTTCGTTCTGCCGTTGGCTTCCATCCACACATCGGCAGGGTCTACATACTCATTCGACTGTGCCGCTGATACGCTTATCACCGGGATAGTCCCGATTGTCATTACAGTGGCAAGCAACCCCGAAAGCAGGGATTTTGTTAAATATTTTGTGCTCATAATGTTTTACCTCCATAAATCGATTTGTGAGTTTTTACTGTGTATTGCTCACTAAGGTGGTCTGCACCGATATATTATATTAATTACCATTATTACAACTCCTGTTCTTTTGTTTTTGTAGCTTTACTTCCCATATCCTTTTTGGGTTCAATAGGTATAGCCATGACACCTTTGCCCATTTTCAAAAAAGCTTCGGGGCTTTTAAACAATTTTTCAAATTTTTCTCTGTGCTCGGGCGGTAATGAGATTAAATTATCCTCTCCTGAACCGCATACGAAAAATGTTCCGGCGACAATATCGATAATTTTGCCGCTGTCGTCCTTTATGGCTCTGTTAAGGTCAGTTCCGTTTATCTTGCCTTCTTCATTGCAAACAAGAACAACGGGCTCGTCGAAATAACTCGCTACTTGAATATTTCCACCGACAATTCCCTGCATAGATGAAAGTCCTGCGTCAATAGTGGTCATTTCGGCATATTGACCCGGTTTTACGAGCAGGACTTCAAGTGTATTCGATTTTTCGATCTCTTTGCCATCATCGGCTCGGTATTCAACTCCTGCAAAATGGTCTGCATCTAAGATAATGTCGCCGTCACTCCACATATCTTCGACAATCCGCAGTGCATCATCCCTTGACTCAGCTTCTATAATTACTGATTTTTGAAGCGTTTCCGTAATTGTCACCTCAAATTCTTTCATCGTCTGTCACCTCGTTTCTTTGCTCTGTTTTTTCGCTCTGTTTTTCATCCAGTTCTCCAAAAGCTTTAAGATTGTATTTTTCATCTGTCGTGGGGTGAATGAACGAGGAAAATATTTCTTGATTTCGTCAGGCTCGATGGTTATTTTACTAATCTCACTGCCTTTTTCCTCCGACATGATCTCACGCATAGCTTCCACCGTGCATTTGCCGCTTTTGCTCAGCTTTTTGATACGTTGTGCCTGTGACAACGAAGGTGTGTTCTGTGAATAATCCATTGCATCTAAAAAGCCCTGCTGTTCTTCTCGCGAAAGACTCGCAAGCTCTACGGCAGGGGTAAATGATATTTCTTTTTTGTCAACCTTTTCTAAAAGCTCCGGTTCAAGACCGGCAAGACGTATATATCTTTCGATTTGTCTCGGATGTTCTCCCGTATCTTTTGATAATTTTTCTACTGTCCATGACTTTCCGACATTTTGTCGGAAAGTTGATTTTTCGCTTTTTCCCTGGTGTTTTAGGGCTTCCATCTTCATTTTGTACGCAAGCGCACGTTCGCTCGGCAGAATGTTTTCACGCTGTAAATTGCTGTCCACCATGAATATAACCGCTTCATCGTCTGTGAGATCTTTCACAATGACCGGCATTGTATCGAGTCCTGCTGCTTCACAGGCATGGAGCCGCCTATGCCCCGATATGATTTCATATCCATCACCGTTAGGATTGGGTCGCACAACAGCGGGTGAGAGCACCCCAACCTGTAAGATGCTGTCTATGGTCTGCTGCATAAGCTCATCGTCCAAGACCTTGAACGGGTGATTTTTAAACGGATGCAGCTCCGTAAGCTTAACTTCAACGACTTGATTTGAATCCGGCTTTTGTTCCGTTGTCGGCATCACTGTCACCTCCTTGTCTGTCATGAAGTCCATAGGTATCATTGTCGTTGTTTTCCATCTCTCTGTCGGCACGCCCCGCTGCGATACAGCAGCACATCACTCCTGCGCCGAACATTGCACCTATCGTAAATGCGATAATTATCCCTATCATATTGTTCACCTTCTTCCGTTGCCGTACAAGTCATGCCTTACCATATTGGATAAGCTCGTATCTGCCGTTGCGGGAATGTTGAAAAGAGAGGTTATCAGATAGGCTTTCGTGTTGTGTATCCTGTCCGAGCGTACTGTAAACTCAAGCATAAACGCATCAAGCTTGGAGTAGTCTATATCAAGGAAACGCTGCTTTACAAGCTCACTGGGGTACTGTTTTTTCTCTATGGTGTAGTAAGGTGTTTCGATTGTGAGAACCTCAGCCATTACAGCTACTATTTCATCTATAACCGCTTTATCGTGATAAAAAATGAGCGTATCGTACTCAATATTGCTTTTAATGAGGTTGATGTTTTTGTTATATCTATCCATCGATCCATCCATTTGAGCTTGCTCTCTTTGATAGATAGATGGATATTTTATATCATCAGTATTTAATTTATTATTGTTTGTTTTATATATATTTAATTGCGTTGGATTTTCCAACGTAGGCTTTCCCTGTATAGATATATCCAACGTTGGGTTTTCCAATGTAGGCTCGTTCAAAGTAGGCTTATCCAATACAGGCTCTGCCGACGCAGACTGGGGTGGCGGCATTTCAAAGATTACGTACTCATTTCCGCGCAGGTGACCTTTTTCATCACGAACCCTTGACCGCACTATATATCCGGCATGTTCCAGTTCTCTGACAGCCGAACGGATTGCATCGATTTTCTCCATGTTAATATGAGCTAGCCCCTTAAGAGTGTAATCCCAATTCTCCGGAAGAGACAGCATCTGAGACAGCAGACCCTTTGCCTTGAGAGATATTGTCTTATCCTTGAAATGATAGTTTGACATAACCGTGTAATTCCTGTTTTTCTCAATCCTGAATACCGACATTTTGAATCTCCTTTCGCTGTATTTTTTTGTGCTGCTCTTGGTCTAATTTCCTGAGCAGCTTTTTTCCGTCAACAGGTGACAATATGCAGAACTGCTCAGATAGGAAGAACCGAGTAATATCATTCCTCACTGCCGGTGATTTCGCGTTTCTGTAATCTTTTACCGCTTGCATGATGATTGCATCGGCAAGCAGCTTATAATTTTTTTCATGCATGATGTTGCCTCCGTGTTAAATTTTTGTATTAAAAAAAGCGTGCTCACTATAGCTCATTTCGAGCAATGTAAACACGCTTATATACATTATTTGGTTTTAAACTATATAAATTCAATTTGCTTTTATCAAATTCAATCAAACTGTGTCAAACCCCTCAAATGTAAAATTCGTACTATTAAAAGGGAAAATAAAGGGGATAATTCAACTAAATAATGGTACAAAATTAACCCCGGAATTGTCCCTTTTGGGGTTCAAAACGGCGAATTAACCCCGAATTGTCCCCTCTAAATTAGTATAAACTGGTTCAAAACCTGTCAAATTACGTCAAACTCATCAGAGAAATTTGGGCATGAAAAAACCTCGTAAACCGCATGGCTACGAGGTTTTTTGATAGTCTGAAAGTGTTTTTTATCTCTTTGAGAACTGTGGTGCGCGACGAGCAGCCTTGAGACCGTACTTCTTTCTCTCCTTCATACGTGAATCACGTGTGAGGAAGCCTGCTGCCTTGAGGTCTGCGCGGAATGCTTCCGAATCAGCCTCGAGGAGCGCTCTTGAGATACCGTGACGGATAGCGCCTGCCTGACCTGTGAAGCCGCCGCCTTCAACTCTTACGATAACGTCAAATTTGTCGAGTGTCTTTGTGAGCACCAACGGCTGACGAACGATGAGCTTGAGCGTTTCAAGACCAAAATAGTTGTCGATGTCTCTGCCGTTGATCGTTATTTTACCGTTGCCGGGTACCAAGCGAACTCTTGCAACGGATGATTTTCTTCTACCTGTACCGTAATACTGTACGTTTGCCATTCTTAAAATCCTCCTTATTTGATTTCGCCTGTCCACATAACCGGCTTCTGAGCCTCATGCTTGTGAGCGTCGTTCTTGTAAACCTTAAGTCTTGTGATAGCCTTCCTTCCGATGCTGTTGTTCGGGAGCATACCGTTTACGGCATACCACATAGCTTTCTCAGGATTCTCTGCCATAAGTTTGTTGTAGTGGATCTCCTTGAGACCGCCTACCCAGCCTGTGTGGTAGTAACGAACCTTCTGGTTGAGCTTGTTTCCTGTGAGAACAGCGTCAGCGGCGTTTATGATTATAACGAAATCACCGCAGTCAACATTCGGTGTGAATGTCGGAAGATGCTTTCCTCTCAATATGCTTGCTGCAGCGGCTGCAACTCTGCCGAGCGGCTTACCGGCAGCGTCGATGATATACCATTTCCTATCAACTTCAGCCGGCTTCTGCAAATAACTTGAATTTGGCTTCATGTTATATTCCTCCATTAGTTTTTCATAATCAATTTTTCCTGCGTTGCTTATTTTACTATGTTTTCGGGCGTTTGTCAAGTGATTTTACGATTATTTTTTTAGATTTGTTCAATATCTCTTAAAATCGCAGTTTTTCTCTTGTTATCTCTGAAATACTCGATTGCTATTTTAAAAATATTTATGGAATATCAGTGGTTTTCTGCAGATAAACAGTGAAAAAGCGCGGTTCTAAGGCCGCGCATGTATAAATTATTTTACTGTTTTTATTCCTATTAGCTCAATATGGCTGGATATGTATTCGTCCTTGTGCTCGAACTCCTTTGCGTAATCGGTAGACAGATACTTTTTGTTATCGTCGGCAAAGGTAGTAACGCAGCAGGATTTCGGATCCGACTCCTCAAGCGCCATGACCGAACCTATGAAGTTTGCGCCGGAGGATATTCCCACACCTATGCCGAGCTCTCTTGAAAGCTTCTGGGCCATTATTATCGAGTCTATGTCGTCTACAGAAACTACGTCGTCGAGCCGGTCAAGTTTGCATATAGACGGAATGAACTCATCGCTTATCCCTGCGATCTTGTGCTCGCCGGTCTTATATCCGGTAGAAAGTGTCGGGGAGTTTTTAGGCTCCAGAGGGCGCGAAATGCATTTTGGATTTACCGCCTTGAACGCCTCCGAAAGACCCATTATCGTGCCTCCCGTGCCGACGCCTGCAACGACGCAGTCCGGGGTTCTGTTGAAGGCTTCCAGCTGTCTTAATATTTCCGCGCCGGTGTCTTCTATGTGTGCGATCACGTTATCGTAGTTTGAGAATTGTCCGGGCAGGAATACGCCGTCGTTTTCTGCAAGCTCCTCGGAGCGTGCGATAGCTCCCAGAAATCCGCCTTCTTCGTGGGATACGAGACGGACCTCAGCGCCGTAGCTCTGCATGATCTTTATGCGTTCCTCACTCATCCAGTCCGGCATAAAAACTATCATCGGATGCCCCAGATAGGCTGCCATAGCCGAGAATGCGATACCGGTATTACCGCTCGTTGCTTCAACGATCGTATCACCCGGTTTTATAGTGCCTTTCTCATATGCCTTTTTTAATATGTAATACGCTACTCTGTCTTTTATAGAGCCGCTGAGGTTGTAATACTCGGCTTTTGCGTATATCTTCATCGGTGTGCCTTTATATTTAAAGCTTATCTCGATGAGCGGTGTGTTCGAGATCATATGCTTTATCCCGTCAAATTTATTTTGTACAGATATATCCATTATAAATAACCCCTTTGTTTCGGAAATCCATGTATGTTATACTACCAATATACTATTTTAATATAAATTCGGTGATTAGTCAACTGTTTTTCCGAAGATTATTCCGTTTTCTGTGCTCATGAGCGCTGTTTTTAAGATCCTGCCGCTTATGTTCTCGTCTGACGGAGCATGGACGGTGATATAGTTTGCAGTTTTGCCCTCATAAAGTCCGTCCTTTGTTTTCGTTTCAAAAAGAACGTCAACTGTTTTTCCAAGCTCGTTTTGCAGAAATTCGTTTTTTGATACAGCAACGGCTTTCATTATCGCTTTTGAGCGTGCCTCCTTAATCTCGGGAGGCACCTGACCGGGACGTTTTGCAGCGGGAGTGCCGCGTCGGCGTGAGTATTGGAAAACATGTGCGTCGGCAAATTTGATGTGTTTTACAAACTCAAGTGTTTTTTCAAATTCTTCGTCCGTCTCTCCGGCAAAGCCAGTCATGATATCGGTCGTCA
Organism: Candidatus Ornithomonoglobus merdipullorum; assembly: GCA_018714695.1. Lineage (GTDB taxonomy): Bacteria > Bacillota > Clostridia > UBA1381 > UBA1381 > Ornithomonoglobus > Ornithomonoglobus merdipullorum. The sequence goes on from DVNB01000085.1 coordinate 6,767, forward strand.
CGGCACAGCCGGGGAACGCGCCGCGCAGTCCGTTTACGATACCTTCAAACTGCTCTGTAGTATAATGGCGGTTCATGCGCCTTAATGTTTCGTCACAGCCGGACTGGAGCGATATATGAAAATGCGGACAGAGATTTTTGCAGCTGCGTATACCGTCTATGAAATCCGAATTCAGAGTCATGGGTTCTATTGATGAGAGACGTATGCGCTCTATCCCGTCTATGGTGTCGAGTCTGTTAAGAAGCCTGTCGAGCGAGGTATTTTGAAGATCCTGCCCGTAAGCGGCGGCGTGGATACCTGTAAGGATCACCTCTTTATATCCTGCCTCCGCAAGCTTTTTCACCTCGCACACTATCTCGTCCTCGGGCCTGCTGCGCACCGGTCCGCGCGCGTATGGGATTATGCAGTAGGAGCAAAATTGTGAGCATCCGTCCTGTATTTTTATATATGCTCTTGTCTTTCCCGTACACCGCTCGATACGGAGTTCCTCGAAGGTGTGGTTGTCTCGTACATCGGTTACGGCGTTGAGCTTGTCGCCTTGTTTTAGTGTCCCCATAAGACGTACTGCCGACGATTTGTCCTTTGTGCCGAGGACAAGGTTCACCCCGTCTATGGCGAGCACCTCATCGGGTGCCGTCTGAGAGTAACAGCCCATCACTGCTATGAGCGCATCGGGGTTGGTCTTCCTTGCGCGCCGTATCATCTGACGCGATTTGCGGTCGCTCATAGAGGTGACCGAACAGGTGTTTATTATATAGCAGTCCGCTTTTTCACTGAATGGTACTGAGGTGTAACCGTTCTTTTCAAAGAGTTCTTCGACCGCTTCTGTTTCGTATTGATTTACTTTACAGCCCAGTGTATAGAATGCTGCAGTCTTCATATAATTCCTCCATATGTCCGCCGATATAAATATGCATGATTTACTACGGCATAATTACCAATAATCAAATTTGTTTGTTAGCACTATTATATAAAATTTTAAATAAAAATTCAATAGGTATTGACTAATTACAGAAAAAGTTGTATTATATAGATATAGTCGGTTTGCGGCTAAGATAAAATTTGGGTCAAATTTTCCTGACCCGACGGAAATAGAGGAGGAGAATTTGTATGAAAACATTTAATATGCTTTTGAGCTCGATCAATGATGTTAAGGACTTTGTAAATACTGTAAGCAAGTATGATTTTGACGTTGATTTAACATCGGGCAGATACGTTGTAGACGCTAAGTCAATTATGGGTATTTTCAGCCTCGATTTATCGAAGCCGATAAAGGTTGAAGTACACAGCGACGATGCTGAGGCTTTCATGGCTGAAATTGATAAGTTTATTATTAAGTAATATATTCATACATAGTAACCCGGGCAGCCCTAAGGGCTGCTTTTTTTGTGCTTTTTTAGCGTTTGGACCTGTTCATATGGGTGTATCTGTTTGATTTTTGTCGTAAACAGTCGTTGAGTTTAACGCGTTCGACACCATTATTCTACAAATTCCACACAGCCAAGGTAGTATAATAATATCAGCAAATGCAACGGAGGGCGGCGGTAATGACTGTCTATGCTGATGAATTGTTCGCTGTTAATTTCGTTTCAAATATTCTGCTATTTTACGCATACTCGCTGCTTCGGGGAATAAAGCCGAGGAGGATAAGGGTGCTTGCGGCAGCCGCAGTGGGAGGCTTGTATGCCGTTATTGAGACGGTTTTCGGGCTTCATGAAGTGATCCGTATACCGGTGCTTGCGTGCATGATCGCCGCGGCGTTCGGACGCTCGGGCTTTATTGTTAATCTCAGCGGAGTAATGTTCGTTTCGGTGTGCGCCGAGGGGCTTACGGCTGCGGTCCTTTCTTTTGCGGGAGCCGATGCGCGGCTTGCAGCCGGAAGGATGACACTTTTCGCATCCGAGCCTGTCTCGGCTGCGGCGTATCTTGCGGCGTATCCCATAATGCTTTTGTGCGGTGCGGCTATACGCCGCGCGGGGCGGCGAAGACGGGTCGTCATTGAGTATGGCGGCAGGAGGACGGAGCTTTTTGCGATGTACGACAGCGGGAATCTGTTAAGATATAAAGGTTTGCCGGTCATTGTGATCGGAAGGGAGGCGACTGCGGAGCTTTTTGAATGTGACTATTCGGAGCTTCTGCTTCGAGCTCCCGACATTCTTCGCTGCAACACGGTGGGCGGGGGAGGAATGCTTCCGGTATTTATCCCCGAAAACTGTGTTGTTGATGGTTCCCGGCGTGACGCGGCGGTTGCCGTCGCGGACCGCGGCTTTAGAGGCTTCGGCGGGATAACGGGTGATATGTGAGATGTTTCGGATCATGAAAGGAGTACAAGGTGAGATTGTTTAACGGTTTGGCAAAAAAGTTTATTTGTATAAAAGCGGAAAAGAACGGGGAGTCGGATGTTTTCTACATATGCGGTGCGGATGTGCTTCCGCCGCCGCTTTCAAAAGAAGAAGAGGAGGATCTGATAAAAAAGCTCGAAAATGGGGATAATTCAGTTAAGAGTGAGCTTACGGAGCGGAATTTGAGACTTGTTGTCTATATTGCCAGAAAATTCGAGAATACAGGCATAAATGTCGAGGATCTGATATCCATAGGCACCATAGGGCTTATTAAATCGATAAACACGTTCAGGCCCGACAGGAATATAAAGCTTGCCACATACGCGTCGAGGTGTATTGAAAACGAAATACTCATGTATCTGCGGAAAAACTCAAACAGGCGCACAGAGGTCTCTATCGACGAGCCGCTGAACGTCGACTGGGACGGCAATGAGCTTCTTTTGTCCGATATATTGGGCACGGATAATGATGTCATCTGCCGCGGTATCGAGGAGGAGGTGGACCGGTCGCTTTTGAGAAGCGCCCTCGGAACACTTTCAAGACGTGAGCGTGATATAATGGTAATGAGATTTGGACTGGGGACGGGTAAGACGAAGACTCAGAAAGAGGTGGCCGATATGATGGGTATCTCTCAGTCGTATATATCCCGGCTCGAAAAGAGAATAATAAAACGGTTAAAGCGTGAGATAGTAAAAATGAGCTGACATACGCGCATAGCGTTTCCGGATGAAATGTACATAGCCGCCGCCGGCGGTGACACTAAAGGAGGAAATGCTATGACAAACAAGGTGGAGATCTGCGGCGTTAACACGGCGTCGCTGCCTGTCTTATCGAAAAAGGAAAAGGATGAGCTGTTCGTTAAAATAAAGCAGGGTGACAAGGAAGCGAGAGACACATTTATTCGGGGCAATCTTAGGCTGGTGCTGAGCGTGATACAACGCTTTTCGAACCGTGGAGAAAACCCGGACGATCTTTTTCAGGTGGGGTGTATAGGGCTTATAAAGGCGATCGACAATTTCGATACGTCTGTAGGAGTGCAGTTTTCAACATACGCGGTGCCGATGATAATAGGCGAGGTGCGACGCTTTCTGAGGGACGAGGGACCGATAAGGGTGAGCAGGTCGCTGAAGGATATAGCGTATAAGGCACTGCGCGCAAAGGAGAAATATATAAGTGTGCATTCAAAGGAGCCTACTATATCGGAGCTTGCAAAAGAGCTTGACGTACCTAAGGAAGAGATCGTTTTCGCACTTGACGCTATTGCCGATCCTGTATCGCTGTTCGAACCGATATACCATGATGGGGGAGAGGCGATATACGTTATGGATCAGGTGAGGGACACAAAAAATACCGATACAAACTGGCTCGAGAGCATAGCCTTGAACGAGGCTATGAAGCATCTGACGGACAGGGAGAAGCATATACTCGATCTGAGATTTTTCAGAGGAAAGACGCAGATGGAGGTCGCGGACGAGATCGGCATATCCCAGGCGCAGGTCTCGCGTCTTGAAAAGTCGGCACTCAAGCAGATGCGTAAATATGTGTAGCATAAAGTGAATGAGCTGCATAATATAAAAGCGGAAACGGTGTGGGACGGCGCGGCTGCCGTCCCGTTGAATTTATGCGGGAGGGTGATCTTATGTGCGGTATTTGCGGCTACATAAACTATAAGCGTAATTATGTAAAGACAAGGTACGAGGAAGCGGAAACGGTTCGAGCGATGGCGGAGACTATGAAGAACCGCGGCCCGGACGCGGGTGGAGAGTGGATAGGCGAGCATGCTGTTTTAGGGCATCGCCGTCTCGCAGTCATAGACCCGGAAAACGGAGCGCAGCCTATGAAGCGTGTGTCGGAGGGGTATGAGTTTGTCATAGTCTATAACGGTGAGATGTATAATACCGCCGAACTCAGACGAGAACTTATTGACTGCGGTTATGAATTTGAAACTAATTCCGATACCGAGGTGCTGCTCTATGCGTATATCCATTACGGCGCCGAATGTGCGTCTAAACTCAACGGCATCTTTGCATTCGCCGTGTATGATTCCATGCGTCAGTGTGTGTTCCTCTGCCGTGACAGGTTTGGCGTAAAGCCGCTGTTTTATTCCATGAGAGGCGAGACGTTCATATTTGCATCTGAGCTGAAAGCGATGTTTAAATATCCGGGTATACGTCCCGAACTTGACAGGGAGGGTTTGGCGGAAATATTCGCGATGAGTCCCGCAAGAACGGCGGGCTGCGGCGTTTTCCACGGCATAAATGAGGTGAAGCCGGGATACGCGATGTATGTCGGCAGACGCGGTATACATACGGCTCCGTACTGGCAGCTTAAAAGCGGGGAGCATACCGACAGCTATGAGGAAACAATAGAGAAGGTGAGATACCTTGTCACGGATTCTATAAAGCGCCAGCTCGTATCTGATGTGCCTATAGCCACATTTCTTTCCGGCGGTCTTGATTCAAGCTTCATATCAGCGGTAGCCGCAATGGAATTCGCAAAAAGAGGGGAGCGGCTCTCAACGTATTCCTTTGACTATGAAGGCAACAGCAAATATTTTAAAAAGAGCAGATTTCAGCCCGACAGCGACAGCGAGTGGGTGCCGCGCATGGCAGAAGAGTTCGGTACGGATCACACATATCTTATGTGCCCGAACGACGTGCTAGTTCCGCTCCTTGATGATGCCGTGCTCGCAAAGGATCTTCCGGGCATGGCGGACTGTGATTCATCGCTTTTATACTTCTGCCGCGAGGTGAAGAAGAGACACACCGTTGCAGTTTCGGGTGAGTGCTCAGACTCATGTGATATAATAGCGATGAGTCGAAGCAAAATAGTGTGATCAAGAGGCTGCGGGGCTTGGATGTTCCCAACTTGTTGGGAATATTATCTCATAATTAAAAGCATGAATCGAAAGTCTTTAAGTTTTGAACCGAAGTAAGGGCGCATACCGCGCCCTTGCGCAATTAAAAGGAATATGACTTGACAATCCCCATTTTACTGCGAAATTCAGCAGTTGAGTTTTCAAGATGAAAAATGCCGAGCTTATATCCGGTAAATGGGCGATACTGATCATGCATTATTTAAGCGATGGGCCTGTACGGTTTAATCGGCTGCTGAAAATAATGCCGGATATGACGCACGCAACACTCTCAAAACAATTAAAGCAGCTTGAAGCATATGGACTTATAATCCGAAAGGAATACCCGCAGGTCCCGCCGAAGGTGGAATATTCCTTGAGCGAAATAGGCGCTGAGTTCCTGCCCGTGCTTGACAGCATGAGGGAATGGGGTATTAAATACATTGAGTATCTGAAAAAATAATATCTTGGCTGTTTAATCTCTCTGATTTTCACATAGGGCAATCTGAATTTTGGATTGCCCTTTTGCGGCATCGGTGGTATAATTGTTACATTGATACGATAAATCCGAAGTTGTGAGGCATACATCATGAAATATGAAATTGTGCAATTAGATGAAAAAGCCGTAGACGATTTTTGGCGATTAAGAAAAGAGCTGTTTTTGTGACGATAAAGTATCAATATTTACGAAGACAGCGAAAGGATTTGATTATGATAAAATACAGAACACTGCAGGAACAAGAGCTCAGCCGCAGCCTTTTCAGTGATTTTATACGTCATCAGGATGTGGATCTATGTCTGAGACGAGAGAACGGTGAATGGGTCACACGTTCCGATCCATTCATTGATGACTGGTCGGAAGCAGATTATCAAGTGTTAATAGATTGTTTGCGCAACACGCTGCGCACAGATGGTCTTGTTTACGGCGCGTTTATAAATGACGCACTTAAGGGCTTTGTATCTGTAGAGAGCAGAATTTTTGGCGAAAAATATAAGTATATGGATCTTTCATCGCTTCATGTGTCGGAAGATGCACGCAGGAACGGCATAGGCAGATCTCTGTTTATTGCCGCTGCAAATTGGGCAATGAAGCGTGGGGCTGAAAAGCTGTACATTTCCGCCCACTCCGCAGTTGAGACACAGGCATTCTATATTTCAATGGGATGCTCAGATGCGGCTGAGTATAACCAAGAACACGTTTCAGCTGAACCTTATGATCGTCAGATGGAATATACGCTGTGAGTGATCAACGAGGCTTTATAGCTAACACATTTAAGAACCGAATAGATTAATCTCTCTGATTTTCGCATAGGGCAATCTGAATTTTGGATTGTGCTTTTGCAGTATTTATGATAAACTGTATTAGGAACACAGATCACATTGGACGGCACAGTGCCGGATGAAAATATACAGGCTATGATCGCGGAAAGCTATGATCTTACTAAACCTAAAATAAAAATGAGGAGGAAACATCATGAATGAAGTGTATCAATTTTTAAAGGAATGTGAAACGTATTATCTTGCGACTATCGACGGAAACAAGCCGCGCGTTCGTCCGTTCGGAACGATAGACCTGTTTGAGGGCAAGCTCTACATACAGACCGGCAAGCGCAAGAGCGTTTCTAAGCAGATGAAGGAAAATCCTCATATCGAGATAAGCGGAATGAACGGCGGCAAATGGATCCGCGTCGAAGCTGAAGCCGTTCTTGATGAAAGAATAGAAGCTCAAAAGCATATGCTTGACGAATATCCGTCACTGCAGGGAATGTATCAGCCGGGCGATGGCAACACTGAGGTGTTCTATTTAAAAAATGTGACCGCGCAAATATGCTCATTCACCGACGAGCCGAAGATATTTAAATTCTGAGACCGGAGTAATATAATTACAGGAGAGTGATATACATTGACTGAATGGGAAAAGATGCTTGCCGGATTGCCGAGTGATGACAGAGACGAAGAAGTTGAGGCAAGACGGCTTGTTGCAAAACGGCTTTTCCGTGCCTATAACCGCACAACTGAAACGGATGTGGAAGTTAGGGAAAAAATCAAAACCGAGCTTTTTCGAAGTGTAGGGAAGAATGTATTTATTGAGCCGGATTTTATTTGTGAATTGGGATCTAATATCACTATTGGTGATAATGTATTTATTAACTTTGGATGTATTATCTTTGATATGGGCGAAGTTACGATCGGCAATAATGCAATGTTTGGTCCCCGAGTTGGCATATACACTACAAATCATGCTTTCGATGCGGAAGAACGTATCGCAAATGTGGTGGTGTCCAAACCTATTCATATCGGAAATCGTGTATGGCTCAGTGCAGATGTAAAGATCGTGCAAGGTGTTACTA
>DVNB01000086.1 GCA_018714695.1 Candidatus Ornithomonoglobus merdipullorum
GTATAATCTTAATGTGTATAGTGTTATTCATACATATCACATCCAATTGGAATTTCCTTTTTGGCTTGGTCCTGCGTATTGATTGGATGATCTTTCATTAACGAACAGGTAATTGAAGACAAGGAGATAAATAAATGATTGGATATAGGGAATGATCAAATATGAGAGACATAATTATGATTTTAATTGGAATAATGTTTGTTTTAGCTGGAATTTTTAAATGGTACATAGTGTTATCAATTTTTACTTGGAGGATAAAACCAGATACAAAAAGGGATGTTTGGTTAATTAGAATAGTTTCAATAATTATAGGGATTCCTTTATATAAAAAAGATGACGTAGTTTATTGCTGTGAAATAATATATGATATTTATAATAGAGATCAAAAATATTAATAAGGAGAGAGAATGACCATGAGAAGAAGGATCATTATGCTTTTGATAATGATGTGCGTGCTGACACAGCAATGCTGGACAGCCGGCGCACAGGATGATGTTTATACAAGAGAGGAATTGGCGGACGATGTAATGGGTACATATGAATATATAACGCAGGAGTTCTCATTGCCTATGTCTGAGAGAATCGTCTTTGATGACAAAGGACAATCACAGTACAAGATGAGAATAATGCAAGTATATTTAGCGGGATTCATGAACGGAGTTGATGAAAAGCTCTTCGCGCCTGATCAAAAAGTTACAAATGCACAGGTGATGACAGTTATATACAGGCTTATAGTAAAATTGAATCAAAAGTATGACACTGTATGGACAAAAAATACATCCGTAGATCACGAGAAATTAAGCGGTCTGCCGGATTGGTCAAAGGAAGCGGTTACTTATTTACTCGAAAGAGGGATCATATCATTAGAAGATGAGTCATACTATGAGGCTGAAGCAAGCAGCGGCGATGTGGATGCGATATTAGATCAAATACGGGGAAGGTATAATACGGCATATTCTGGGCAGCGTATTGATTTTAATGAGTTTTTAGAACGATCCGGCAATACTGCAGCGAATATTGAGTCTTCGGTGATAAATGACAGCGGGAGTTATATTGTAAAATATAATGATTATTTATATTATTATAAGTATTTCGCAGATCATGCGGATCTATGTAGAGTGGATCTCAGAAACGGCAGTGAAGAATATGTAGATACACTGACACATGCTGATACAGGGTACAGCGGCGTAGCAAGGATATTTCGCATAGACGGCAGATTGTATTATAGTAAAAGCACAGATAAAGGTGATTCCTTTGCTGTATACAGCATTGATGCGAATTATCCGGCACCTCGTTTTGAGGGAAATATCAATGAGCTTATTTACGCGTATTCCGATGATCTTTCTATTTATGATGAATTCAAAATATTTGGATTGGACGGCGAAATATATGTGTTGGCAAGACGCAGTGTATATAAACTGAATGGTGATGTTTCAGAGCGCATGGCTGAAAATGTGTCAGATATCTGTGTAGATGGCGACAAGATCTATTATTCGCTTTTTGAAGATGATATAAACACCGGAGGAATAATGTGCTATGATATGGATGACATGACAAATACCGAAACGGTCAGTGATGAAGAGGTGAGGGAGTATAATAAAACTACCGTTTACGGTGATGGATGTACGATACAAAATATATTTGTCGATGAAGATGTCTTGTATTTCATAGGAGCGCCTGATGCAGCGGAGATATTGAAATATAATGCCGATGGCAATGAAGGTGTGCAGGGACTCACAAATAAGGCATACACAAGACTTTTCAAAAAGCAGGACGATACACTTTATTATATAGACTCAAATCATGAAGTATGTTGTATAAACACTGACGGTACTGATATGAAAAAAATAATAGAAAATGAATTTGTATTTTCGTTTAACGTTTATGGGGACAAACTTTATTATTACAGGATCGTAGATAACAGCGGATATCCGGCGGGGCTGATAGAAATAGATATGCAAAGTGGAGAAAAGACGCTTATTGCGAGATTTAAATGATCCGATAAAACCCAAAAAGGGACTCTGGATCATAACCGGTGAATGCGGGAAATCGTCTTCTGAACGAACAGACGAGAGATGCATTCATTCGATGCACTACGGAAAATGGGGATGTTCTAATATTATTTTTAAAACCGGGACATACTGTGTATAGGGAGGATGAAGGAATATGATCGAAAAGGACACAATAAAGCTGCTGCGTGAATGTGATGCCGGGATCGAGATGGGTGTCTCTGCGATAAACGATGTAATGGATCATGTCTCGGATGAGAAATTCCGTGATCGTTTGGCAAATTGCAGAGCGGAACATGAAAAACTTGAAAAGCAGATCCGGATGCGGCTGGACAGGTTCGGTGACGACGGTAAAGCTCCGAATCCGATGGCAAAGGGTATGTCGTGGATCAAGACGAACGCAATGCTTGCCATGGATGAGTCGGACAACACCATTGCTGATCTGCTGACAGATGGCTGCAATATGGGTGTTAAGTCTCTAAACCGATATCTGAATCAATATGGTGCAGCGGACGAACATTCTAAGGATATAACAAAGCGGCTGATCAATCTGGAGGAAAAGCTTGCTGCCGATATGCGGCAGTATTTGTGAAAGAATATCGGACTGCGCAAACGGGACGTGCTGCATCGCGGCACGTCCCGTTTGTTAGTCTTTATTCCACGCTCATTGTATTGTGCATAGGCGCGGTACAGCCGGTGAGCGTCGTTATTTCTATCGTTATGTCATATTCCGAGCCCGGAGCAGCGTCAAATGTCAGGGTGTCGCTGTATTCCGCGGCTTTGAGGCGTGCCTTCGGCTCGCTTGTCGATGCGGGATCCTCGGCGGGATCGTCATCGAAGTTCTTCATGTAATAGCTGCCGCCGTCGTCGTAGACCACGGTACCGTCGGAGGCTGTCTGTGAGAAACGGTATACCTGACCGGCGATCGAGCTCATGTCAAATTTGAACTTGCGCGCAGCGCTGCCCGCATTTTTTAGGTGTATCACATATCTGCTCGTAACGCCGAAATTTCCCAGATTGCACGCGGTGAGCCGATAGAAATCATCGGTCGATATCTCACTGCCGGTGGGATAGTTGAGCGCGCTCATTTCACTGTTCGGAACAAAGTCTCCGCCGGTCATAACGCCGTATCCCTCTATCAGTTCCTTGTCGGAGGCGGTGTATGTATCGGAATAAGTCTTTGTGTGAGAGGCATCGAAGCGCCATATGTTGTCTTTGTTTGTCACGTTTTCACCGTAGAGTCCAAGCTTTGTGTCGTCACGGTATTCGAGTATCATAAGATCGGATTGAGCGGCTATCGGCTCCTCTTCGCGCCAGATATTTACATTTGTTGCAAATGTTCCGTCTGGTATCGTATAACCGTTCGGTACGCGCATGTTGCGCACAGTTGCCGGGACAGGACCGGCGGGAGTATCGTCGGTTATCGTATAGTCAAATTCCGCGGTGACTATCGGCGCGTTGTTCGCTATCCCCTTGTACTGCGGCTCGTTGTCGAACGGACCTTTTTTGAGCGTAGAGAAATTAGCCCTCGCAGCGTATTTGTTCTGATACGCGAGCGTATCAAAGGTCACGGTCCCGGAAACAACTTCGAATCTGAGCATCATCCACATAGGCTCGTTGTAACCGCCGTATCTGAAATGATTTATGTCCTCGGCTGTCAAGCGTCGTTCTATATCGCTCAGGAACAGCGGTGAACCTGCACTCACAGGAGTTTCACGGTTGAGACTCGTAAAAAGCTGTGTTTTCGGCTGACGGCTTTCTCCGCGTATTATAGCCGGACAGTTTTGGTCTATACATGTGCCGTTTTCGGTCATACATGTGCATGTGTCGCCGCAGGTACAGTTGAACGTGCGCATAAACATCGGCATCTGTACGGATGTTCCCGTGTAATCAGCCCATGCCTGATTCCAGTCCCAGTTCTTGTCTATGCCCAGCGCAAGTATCTTGAAGCTGCCGCCGCTGTCGGTAGAGAATGCCGCATCGTAATACAGATCCGCCTGGAAATCAACGGAATAGCCTCGGTGATGGTAGCTGAATACCGTATAGATACCCGGGGTCAGATCTTCAAAATGCGCAATGGATGACGGAACGGCGCCGTCTGCGAGGAAGCGGTCGTTGAGATGCTCCGGATTGTCGTCGAACAGATAGTACATCGGCTTCCCGTTTTCGTCGTGTGTCTGCGCCGTAAAGTTTATTTCTGGCGCGGAGGGGTCAAAATTTACTGCGGATTCGGATGTTATTACTTTGTCATCGGAATTGCCCGCGGTATGTATGCCGCAGGAGCATAATACAGCTGTCAGAACTGCGGCAGCGGTTAGTTGGATCGATTTTTTCATAATGTTTCTCCTATTTACCATATCCCATGTTCTTCTTCTTATTATTATATCATTCCCTGTCACGTTTTGCAAGAAGATTTTATGTTTTTTCTAGGTCTTTTCGAGTCGTATTTACGTATGAAAACAAATTTAAAAAAAGGCTTGACAAAAGATTAAAAATGTGGTATCATATATCTTGTGTTCGGGAGATAGCGGACACGTTTCGCGTCCTTAGCTCAGCTGGATAGAGTGACTGGCTACGAACCAGTAGGTCGGGGGTTCGAGTCCCTTAGGGCGCACCAAATAAACGGCTCAACAATGTGGTTTGTGAGCCGTTTATTTTTTTGCGGTTTTATCAAAGGTTCAATTTTGGGGTTTATTTGGGGTTTATTGCATTAAAAAAGGCGGTGTTTCGCCGCCTTAATTTGCTCTTTTGAGCTGTGCGGATGAGAGCATTACAGCAAGCTTTTCCGCCGCCGCTTTGTCCGCTGATTTGATTGCGTGGGTATATGTGTTAAGCGTTGTTGTCTTGTCGGCGTGTCCGAGCCTCTTTGATACAGTTGCAACGTCAACGCCTCCGGCTATAAGCAGGGTCGCCGCCGTGTGCCTCAATGTATGATAATGAATATCCGGGAGATCGTGGCGTTTTATAAATTTCTTGAACCATGCTGAAAGCGTATCGGGACTTAGCAAGCCGCCGCGCTCGTTGGTGAATACCTTTCCGCTGTCTGTCCACTGGTCGCCGAGTGCGAAACGCTGTTTAAGCTGCTCATGCCTGTATTCGTTCAGCATGGCGGTCATATCATCGGGAATGTTTATTATCCTCTGTGAGCTTTTCGTTTTCGTCTGCCCTTCCTGCAAGCCCGTGCTTGCTGTATAAACAACTGATTTTGTTATGCTCAACAGATTATTCTTGAAATCAATATCGGACCAATCAAGCCCGCATATCTCACCGCGGCGCATGCCTGTGTAAAGCGTGAGCATTACCGCTGTGCGGTATTTTAACGGCTCCGACTGTAAGCAGCTTATAAGCTCCGCCGCCTCGTTCTCGTCAAGCCCTGCCGCCTCTTTGCGCTCTACTTTAGGCGGCTTTACTCTGCCGCATGGGTTTGAGGGTATAACCTGCCATTGTACGGCGGCGGTCAGTATGGACGATATAAGGCGATGATATTCCGATATTGTCTTATCCGAAAGCTTGTTATTATTCCGCTCTACCGCTTCAAATATATCACCGTCAAGCACAGCTTTTATTTTATCCGCACTGGTCTTTGACACGTTTGCGCCCTTTACGCATTGAGCGACTGTGTTAACAGACACGCCAGCGGCGGAAGACAGCGCTTTTTGTGTGTATCCGGCTTGTTTCATGATAGCCTTGAAGTCGGCGCACGGCTTATATTTGGTATCTTCTCGTATGCCGCTTTCAGCAAGGTTATTATAAAATTCCATGAGGTGGTGAGGTTGCAGCTTTATAAGCTTTATATGCCCGATCGCCTTGTTTATCCGCCTCATAAGCCCTTTATATTCCGTAACAGTCTTTATGCGCAGCTGCTTTTCAGCGTAATCGGTGAACCACTTTTCAGCAAATTCAGAAAAGGTTATAGAACCATCAAGGAATTGCCCCGTCTCGACTTGCTGTTCAAACAATACAGCCTGCTTATCAAGCTCTTTTTTTATTTGCCGCTCCGTCATGCCAGGCGAGGGCTTCCACGTCATGCGCTTTTTTATCTGCTTGCCGTCTGTATTATATCCGGCTGATACTGTTATGCGGTAGCTGCCGCCGCGCTTTTCTATTGTTGCCATGGTGTCACTTCCTTGGGATCTTTGCATAGTCTATCGAGAAGATCATTAAATAATTCTTGCATATCATTAAATAATTCATCGTTTAATTTGTTATATGACGCTAATTGTATGGTTCCATCTGTATATATTTCACATTCATTTGATAAATCAATATATCGTTTTATAAAATCATCAATTTCATCCAGCTCGTTATCATCTATCGACATCTCCCAGGTTGCTAAGTATTCTTTTAAACGCGTCTTTGAATGTTCTAAAAAATCAATACTGTTAAGATAATGAGTTATAATTTGTTGTGCTTGTGTAACCAAATGGAAACTATTATTGTATTCATTTATAAGCTCACAAAGTGCAATGGTATCCTCTTGTTGTAATAACTGATTAAATACTTTTATAACATTAGTTGGGTATTCTGTTTTGTACCTTTTTATTGTTTCAATGCTTTGTTCTGATAACCCTATTTCATTTTCCGTAATAACACCTTCATGCGTTCGACTATCTGAATATCCTAATAAATAATCCATCGTAACATTGAAATATTTGCTTAGTTTTCCCAACACAACAATATCTGGGGTTCTGCTTTGCTTTTCGTAAAAACTAATACTTCCTCTTGATATTCCTATAGCCTTACCTAATTCATCTTGCGATAATTTATGTTCATCTCGCAACGCCTTCAAACGTGCCGCAAAGGCTTCCATAATATCCATAATAAGACCTCCTGCATATTTTTGTTGAAAATAAATTATCTGCACACTAACGTGTTGACATGCAACAAATGTTGTGATATAATATACTTACAACAATAATCATCATGATTATATTAACATACGTATGAGTAATTGTCAAGTAAAATTTGAAAGGACGTGCAAAAGTATGGAACGAAATGAGCGAATAAGAAAGATATTGAAAAAGAGAAGAATCTATTTATACGAGTTAGCGGCAACTATGGGGATATCGGAATCCACTTTGATACGCTGGATGCGGGTGCCGTTAACGGATGAGCACTATAACAGACTGACAGCTGCTTTGCAAACTATGAAAGCAGGTGAGACGAATGGTTGAGGTATCAGGAAGAATGCATAGCCATCTTGCCCCTATGCGTGGAATAAGACAGGCAGTTTTGGAAATAAAGGCTGCCGATCCGCATACAGCATTGACAGAAAGAGCCGTCCGCCGCATGGTGGCTGAGGGTACAATCCCGGCTGTTAGGGTGGGACGCAAACAGCTTATCAATCTCGATGTGCTTTATGCATACCTTACAAATGGCTCTGCCGCCGCGGCAGAAGATACCACGAACACTGCCGGGATAAGACCTGTGAGGGAATGAGAGCACATGATAAACGTGAAAGAGTTTCTTGAGGCGGTCAACATTGCCGATGTAGTAACGGCATCGGGGGTTGAGCTCAAGCATGATAAAGCGTGCTGTCCGTTCCACTCGGAGCGCACGCCGTCATTTTCGGTATCGAGGCGGAAGAACATTTTTAAGTGTTTCGGGTGTGGCATTGGCGGTGACGCGATTAAATACATTGAGCTTTACTTTGGTTTAGACTTCAAGGGTGCCGTACAGTGGATAAGCGACCAATTCGGGCTTGGTGTCAAGATCGGCGGCGGAACAGAGCGCGAAAGCCGCGAAAAGCGCGCGGAGAACGGCATTGAACGTGTCTTGAACAAAATATATATGCAGAGGTTCAAACACGCTGAGGGGGCGTTGATAGCGCGTTTCAGAGAGTTGCACAGCATAATCAACGAGTATCATCCGCCGCGCGGGACGGACATATGCGACTTTCCGAGCGAATATGTGAACGCTCTAAACGAGATAGACCGAATTGAATACTACTGTGATGTTATGGCAACTGGCACTATGGAGGACAAAAAGGACCTGCTGGCAAATGAGGGGGTGAAGAGTATTGAGCACAGATATTACAGCGCAAGCTGACGAGTTGAAAGAGCTGTTTATGGCGGCGTTTTCACCGTACGACGAGACAGCGGTTGTTGAATTATTGCAAGAGATATTTGACGAGCGAGACAGTGTTGCGCGAAACGCCTGTATTGAGATAGCGAAAAAGGCGGCGGAGGAGTGCAGAGCGAAAACGCGGTTTAGGGACGATCTCAGGCGATGCCGCGCCGAGCAAACGGAAAACGAGAGAGCCATGATGTCGGACGGGCTTGTTCATATTTCAAACCGTCCTCATGAGCTTGAAAAGCTCCTTGAAGGATATAAATGCGGCGACTACCTGGTTGATGACAGCGGTGTCTATCGGCTGAC
The DNA here is from genome assembly GCA_018714695.1 of Candidatus Ornithomonoglobus merdipullorum. Classification (GTDB taxonomy): domain Bacteria; phylum Bacillota; class Clostridia; order UBA1381; family UBA1381; genus Ornithomonoglobus; species Ornithomonoglobus merdipullorum. The sequence goes on from DVNB01000086.1 coordinate 8,388, forward strand.
AGCGCAGAAGAACGGCGGTATGCTCAAGCTCAGGATATGCAGCCATCCGCTCATAGTAAAGGCGCGGTATTTAAATATTGAAGACCACACGGAAAAAGTTGTGGTCTCGTACACTGTCGCCGGAGCATGGCACACGGTCACAGTTGAAAGAGAAGTTATAGCAAGCAGCAACAAGATCGTAAGGCTTGCAAACTCAAGCGTTGATATTACATCAGAGACCTCAAAGGCAATGGTGAAATATATCCAACACCTGTTACAGCTAAACACAGAACACATCCCGATATATGAGACCGTGGGGCGGCTGGGCTGGACATCCAGCGGTGAGTTTGTGCCGTATTCCGAGAATATACAGTGCGATGCGGCGGATAACTTTAAGGATGTGTTAGGACAGCTCAAATCAAAAGGGAATTTTGAGACATGGAGGCAAGGCTGCATTGAGCTGCGCAAAAATATATGTCTTCGAATGGTCATGGCTGCAAGCTTCGCTGCGCCGCTTATAGAACGTGTTGGCGGTCTACCGTTTATCGTCCATCTCTGGGGCGGAACAGGAACGGGCAAGACTGTTGCGCTGTGCGTGGCGGCAAGCGTATGGGGCAAGGGTGACTATGCCGACAATGCGCTCATACAGTCGTTCAAGGCTACAGAATACGCACTGAACGAAAAAGCGGCGTTCTTGTATTCGCTGCCTGTGCTAATCGATGAAGGGCAGACCGTGAAGAACAAAGACGCTTTCGATACGCTCATCATGAATTTAGCAGAGGGGAAAGGCAAAGTACAGGGCGCGGCAAGCGGCGGCATACGCAAACTGAAACATTGGTCGAACTGCTTTATAACAACGGCAGAAGAAAACATAATCAAATATAACAGCGGCGGCGGTACGTATAACCGAGTTATAAGCATAGCCGCCCCGGGGCGGATAATAAAAGACGGAACCGCAACGATGCGCGTTATTGGCAACAATTACGGCTTTGCCGGAAAGATATTCGTTGAGCATGTACAGAGCATTGAAGTTAAAGATCTCCAAACCCGCAGAGATCGCATACTTGACAAGCTGATCGCTGAAACGGACAGCACAGGCAAGCAACTCATGGCAATGTCGCTGCTGATGCTCGCGGACGAACTCTCGGAGGAATGTATATTCAAGAGCGGCACAAGCCTGACGGTCGAGGACGTGCAGCCGTTCCTTCTCAGCAAGGATGCTGTTGACAATGCGAACCGCGCTTGTGAATGGCTCATGGGCTGGATAGCGCAGAACAGCAACCGCTTCGAGCCGCCGAACAGCAACCCGGGCGAGATATGGGGCAAGATAGAGCAGGGCGTGGCGATAATAAACAAAAACGCGCTCACAGAGCACTTGAGCCGCGCCGGGTTCGATTACGGGGCTGTTATGCCGGAGCTTGCTAAACGCGGCAAGCTCATATTGACAAAACAAGGGCGTTGGCTACATAATACACGCGTATACGGTATAAAATCCGGTTACGTGAAAATTGTAATTGCGGACGATTTTGTTGATATTGACGGAGATATACCGAAAGAATTCGAACAGGAAGAGATGGCGATCTAAAATGTCCAACAAAAATAATCTCGTTGGACATTTGT